>NZ_MOMD01000048.1:0-59730 GCF_001983015.1 Frankia sp. CcI156 | reverse complement strand
GAACATGAGCAGCATCAGCGTGCCGTGCATCGTGAAAAACTGGTTGTACTGCTCGTTGGAGAAGTACTGCAGCCCCGGGCGGGCGAGTTCCGCCCGCATCATGATGGCCAGGACACCGGCGAAGAGGAAGAACCCGAACGACGTGACGAAGTACATGACGGCGATGTCCTTGTGGGACGTCGTCCGCAGATAGCCGAGCAGGTTCGTCCGCCGGGGGATGTGGGAGTCCGGGGAGTCGGCGTGGCCGACACCCGCTTCTTGTACGAGGGTCACTGTCCACTCCCGGTGGTTGCGGTGGTGGCGGCGGTCCCGGTCGTTGACACGGCCGGCGCCGCCGAGATCGCCACGTTCTCCCGGTCCGCGATGAACGTGTCGTACTCGGCCTGCGGCACGACCTTCACGTAGAAGTTCATCCGGTCGTGGTCCGTCCCGCACAGTTCGGCGCATCGACCGATGAAGGTGCCGGTCTTCGTGATGGTCAGTTCAAACTGGTTCACCCGGCCGGGGATGACGTCCCGTTTGAACAGGAACTCCGGCACCCAGAACGAGTGGATGACGTCCGGCGAGCTCTCCACGAAACGGATCGAGCGGTTCTGCGGCAGCACGAGCACCGCCGGTTCACCGGGGCGACCGGTGACCTCGATCGGGTTGGCACCCTGCCGGCCGGATCCGGTGTCGAGGTACTTGAACTGCCAGTTCCATCGGAAGGCGATCACGTCAACGGTGACGTCTGGCTTCGGCGAGAGCTTGGTGACCTCGCTCTCGTCCCGGGCCGTGTAGAAGAACAGCCCGGCCACGATCACCACCGGCACGACGGTGTAGAGAACCTCGACTGGCAGGTTGTAGCGCACCTGGCGGGGAAGCACGTCGCTGCGTTTCCGGAAGGCGATGATCGCGTAAAAGATCATTCCCCAGACGAGCACACCGACGGCGAGCGCGGCGATCGCCGAACCCTGCCAGATGTTGAGAAGGCGCGGCGTCTGGTTCGTCACGCCCCTGGGATAGCCGAATGTAGGCCTGTCGCAGGCGGTCGCCATGATCCCCACGACAGCGAGYACGGCACCGAGACGCAGGACACGCCGAAGCGGCCGGATGTGCCGCGTCCCGTGCACGCCGACCGCGGACACCGCAGCTGCGCGTGTGTCGGAGTCAGCCGGTGTCGTCGGCGTGTCCTCGACATCCGCGAGCGACGGCCGGGTCCGACCGAAGGATCTCCTCACCAGGTCCTGCCTCCCACGACGAGCGGGCCGCGGCCGCGGGGCGGACAGCGTTCGTCCCCGCGCGCGAGACCCCCTGGAAACGCCATGTCGCCCCGCCGATCCAACCGGACGACATGCTGTCTTCGACACGCTGTAGATGGTGYGGCAGCAGCGTATCTYAGCAGCCGCGAACCTTCTCGCCTAAGGCCCCCGTCAGCGCCTGTGACGCACGCCCCTCCCGGCCGTTCACGGCGTACCGTTTCACAGGTGCCGGCCTATCTCGACCACGCGTCGACCACGCCGCTGCACCCTGCCGCGCGCGAGGCTCTGCTAATGGCTCTTCAGGATGGTTGGGCCGACCCGGCACGGTTGTATCGGGAGGGCCGCCGGGCGCGCATGCTGCTCGACGCGGCCCGCGAGACCGTCGCGGGCGTGCTCGGGGCCCGGCCGGACGAGATCAGTTTTCCCGCGAGCGGGTCGGCGGCGGCGCATCTGGCCCTGTTGGGCACGGCGGCGGCCCGGCGGCGTGCGGGTGACGTCGTCATGGTCAGCGCGGTCGAGCACTCCAGCGTCCTGCACGCCGCGCAGCGGCACGAACAGGCCGGTGGACGGGTCGTCAGGATTGGTGTGGATCATCTCGGCCGGGTCGACCCCGCCGACTTCACCCCCGTCGCCGGTACCGCCGTCGCCAGCCTCCAGCACGCCAACCACGAGGTCGGGACCATCCAGCCGGTCGCCGAGGTCGCCGAACGGATGCGCGCCGCCGGGGTGCCGCTGCACACCGACGCCGCCGTGACAGTCGGCCACATCCCCGTCGACCTGGCCGACCTCGGGGTGGATCTGCTCACCGCGAGTGCCCACAAGTTCGGCGGACCACCCGGGGTGGGCGTTCTCGCGGTGCGCACCGGGACCCGCTGGCGCAGTCCCGGTCCCGTTGACGAGCGGGAGGGCGGTCGGGTTGCGGGCTATCCGAACGTCCCCGCCGTCGTCGCCGCAGCCATGGCGCTGAGCGCCCGGGCGGGTGAACTCGCCGCGGAGGCGCCCCGGCTCGCCGGCTACGTGGCCGAACTGCGCCGCCGGCTGCCCGAACTCGTCAACGGCGTGGAACTACTCGGCGATCCGGACCGGGCGGCGACGGTTCCGCACATCAGCGCGTTCTCCTGCCTCTACGTCGAGGGCGAGGCGCTGCTGACCGAGCTCGACCGGACCGGAATCGCCGTGAGCTCCGGGTCGAGCTGCACATCCGACACCCTGATCCCGAGCCATGTCCTGGTCGCCATGGGCGCGTTGACGCACGGCAACCTGCGGATATCCTTTGGCCGCGAGTCGACCCAGGCCGATCTCGACGCCCTGCTGACGGCGCTGCCCGCAGCCGTACGCGCCGTGCGGGACCGGCTGGGCGCCGCCGGGCTTTGATGCCGACAATCCGATGACGGAACAGCCGCACACGGTCGACTCGCGGGGACGACGCTGCCCGTTGCCGATCATCGATCTGGCCCGCGCCTTCGGCGG
The DNA here is from genome assembly GCF_001983015.1 of Frankia sp. CcI156. Lineage (NCBI taxonomy): Bacteria > Bacillati > Actinomycetota > Actinomycetes > Frankiales > Frankiaceae > Frankia > Frankia sp. CcI156. The sequence goes on along the minus strand of NZ_MOMD01000048.1, from coordinate 57,019 downwards.
GATTCCGGTGACCGGCACCATCACGCTCTGGGCCGACGACCCCGCCGCCGGCGCGGACGTCGTGGCCTGGTGCCGGCTGCGGGGTCAGGAGCTGGTGGACGTCTCCCCGCTTCCGGAAGGCGGGGAGGCGTTCGTCATCCGGCGGCTTGTATAACCCGCCGGCTCAGATTGCCGGCAGATGCTCGGCGATCTCGGCGGCGGCGTCGGAACCGTAGGCCTCGGTGAGACGCTTAAGCACCTCCGAGGGCTCCACCGTGTACTCCTGGGTGCCGATCGTCTCCAGGACCAGGGTGGCGAGCAGGGAGCCGACCTGGGCGGAGCGTTCGAGCGAGAGGTCCCAGGACCGGCCGGCGAAGAACCCGGCCCGGAAGGCGTCCCCGACTCCGGTGGGATCCGGGGTGGCGCGGGCGGGAACGACCGGGACCCGGATGGGGTCGCTCTCCGGGGCCTCGATGACCGCACCGTCCTTGCCGTGCGTGGTCACCCGGACACCGACCCTGGCCAGGATCTCCTCGTCCGACCAGCCGGTCTTGCTGGCGAGCAGCGCCTTCTCGTACTCGTTACAGAACAGGTAGGCYGCACCGACGACGAGCTCGCGGATCTGCGGGCCCTCCATGATCGCGAGCTGCTGGGAGATGTCCGCCGCGAACGGATATCCCCGCTGCCGGCACTCCTCGCTGTGGCGCAGCATCGCCCCGGGGTCGTTGGGGCTGACGATCACCATGTCCAGGCCGCCGAACCGCTCGGCGATCGGCCTCAACTCGATGTCGGCGGCCTCACTCATCGCACCCGGGTAGAAGGACGCGATCTGGTTGAGGTCCTCGTCGGTGGTGCAGACGAACCGCGCGGTGTGCGCGATCTCACTGACCCGCACGGAGGCGGTGTCCACGCCGTGCCGGTCGAGCCAGGAGCGGTAGTCGGCGAAGTCCTCGCCGACCGCGCCGACGAGGATCGGGCGCAGGCCCAGCCGGCCCAGGCCGAAGGCGATGTTGGCCGCCACTCCGCCCCGCCGGATCACGAGCTCGTCGACGAGAAAGGACAGYGAGACCCGCTCAAGCTGGTCGGCGAGCAACTGCTCGGCGAACCTTCCAGGAAAGCGCATGAGGTGGTCAGAGGCGATGGAACCAGTCACGGCGATACGCACGATCAAGGAGCTTACCGGCCTGCCCCGAAGCCCGGAACCACCGGCTCGCGCTGGTTCACACGCGTCATCACGGAGGCGTCAGAATTACGAGGCGTCAGATCGCGGTGTCCCGTGATTCCGGCGGCCCGCCGGCAAGGGAAACGATGAATACCGGCACAAGCGGATACCGACGCAGCACATGCGGGAGAGCCCGGTCCGACGAACAAGGGCCGGACCAGGCTCTCCCGGACGTACCAGTCTGATCAACCGGTCACCGAACCGCACCCGGGACTCGCGTCGAGACGCGAGCAGGAGGGACGGCCCGGTGCTCAGCGCATCAGTGGAACGAGTCGCCGCAGGCGCAGGAACCCTGGGCATTCGGGTTATCGATAGTGAAACCCTGCTTCTCGATCGTGTCGACGAAGTCGATCGTCGCCCCGCCGAGGTACGGGGCACTCATCCGGTCCACCGCCACCTTGACACCGGAGAAATCGATGACGGTGTCGCCGTCGAGGGACCGCTCGTCAAAGAACAGCTGGTAGCGCATGCCCGAGCAGCCTCCGGGCTGCACCGCGATACGCAGCTTGAGGTCATCCCGACCCTCCTGCTCGAGCAGGGTCTTCACCTTGCCTGCGGCGGTGTCGGTGAGGACGACGCTCGAGGACTGCGTCGCGGGTGCCGTGGTGTCCTGAACGGTCATAGGGACTACTCCTGCCCTTGGTGGACGTGCCTGGCAAGCCAGGCCACTAGTTCCGGTTGACTTGTACGCAGGGCGCCGCCGACCATCCGGCGCACACCCCCCGGGCACGGCACTGCCACTGTGCCGACATCCATGCCCAACACCGTCGGCCGGGATCCGCTTCCTATGGTAGCGACGTCGGCGCGGGCCAACCACGTCGAGATCCCGACCATGCCTGGAGACGGTGGTCACTCCCGTTCACGTTAGTGACCTTCGTCTGGCCGCCAGCTGACCACGAAGAGCTCGGCATACGATGGCGCCGGGAGTTAGAGTCTCATCGACCATTCGTGGACGGGTCCGGCGGGATCGTTCGGTCGGCCGCCGCGGACGACGAGGCGGCCAGGCCGAGGGCCGGTCGACCGGAGGAGCGCCATGACCACCAACCCGACCCTGCGGCGCGGCCCCATCCCTGCTCGCGACCCGGCCCTCGGCCGGGTCGGTGTGACTCCATCACCGCTGGCCCTGCTGCTACTCGGCCGCCAGGCCGACCCGGCCAGCGAGCGTGGCGTGGACTGTCCGGGTGAACTCCCCCCGGCGGCCGATCCGGCCCTCACAGCCCGCGCCGCGGCGGCGAAGCGGGCGCTGGGTGATCGGGCGTTCATCCTCGGGCACCACTACCAGCGCGACGAGGTCATCGCCTTCGCCGACGTGACCGGCGACTCGTTCAAGCTGGCCCAGCAGGCCGCCGCGCGGCCGCAGGCCGAGGCGATCGTCTTCTGCGGCGTGCACTTCATGGCGGAAAGCGCCGACATCCTCACCGGCGCGCACCAGCAGGTGATCCTGCCGGACCTCGCCGCCGGCTGCTCGATGGCGGACATGGYCACCGCCGAGCAGGTCGAGCAGGCCTGGGACGATCTGCTCGATGCGGGAGTCGCCGCCGATACCGTTCCGGTGAGCTACATGAACTCCTCGGCCGCGATCAAGGCGTTCACCGGGCGCCACGACGGGACGATCTGCACCTCGTCGAACGCCAGGCGCGCGCTGGAGTGGGCCTTCGGCGAGCGCGGGGGTGCCCGGGTGCTTTTCCTGCCGGACCAGCACCTCGGCCGCAACACCGCCATCGGTGAACTGGGGACAAGCGAGCAGGACTGCGTCGTTTACGACCCCCGCAAGCCCTCGGGAGGACTGACCCGCCGGCAACTGCGCGCRGCGAAGATGATCCTCTGGCGGGGTCACTGCTCGGTGCACGGCCGGTTCACCCGCGACAGCGTCGACGAGGTCCGCCGCCGGATCCCCGGKGTGACGGTGCTCGCCCACCCCGAGTGCCGGCGGGAGGTCGTCACCGCGGCCGACCTCGTCGGCTCGACCGAGTACATCATCTCGGTCGTCGCTGCCGCTCCCGCCGGATCGGCGTTCGCGATCGGTACCGAGCTGAACCTGGTGCAGCGGCTGGCGACGAGGCACCCTGACAAGACCATCGTCTTCCTGGACCGTACGGTGTGTTTCTGCTCCACCATGAACCGGATCGACATGCCCCACCTCGTGTGGGCGCTGGAGTCCCTCGTACGGGGTGAGACGGTGAACCGCATCACCGTCGACCCGGACGTGGCCACCTATGCCCGGAAGGCTCTCGACCAGATGTTGGCGCTGCCCTGATGGCTCTGCTGAAACGACGCAACTCCGCCGGCCCCGATGCCGGCCCCGGCCCCGGGGACCCGATCGCCGAGCAGGTGGRGAGGGTCGAACAGGAGAAGGTCGCCGATCCGCGGCGCACGGCGGCCAAGGGCCGGCCCACGCCCCGCCGGGCGGAGGCGCGGGCCGCCCGTACGAAGCCCGGTGGTGCGCTCGGCGTCTCGGCGAACAAGCAGGAGGCGCGGGCCGCGCGACGCAGGCAGAGCCAGGAGTACCGCGCGGCGATGATGTCCGGCGACGTCAGCCGGCTGCCAGCGCGTGAACGCGCGCCCGAGCGCGTACTGACCCGCGACTTCGTGGACACGCGGATCAACGTCGGATCGTTCTTCTTGCCGATCGCCGTCGTCTACTTCGTCGGCGGACTGGTCCCGAACGCATCGATCAGGCTGGCCGCGACCCTGCTGATGCTGCTCGGGATCGTCGCGGTCGTCATCGACTCGATCCTGCTCTCCTGGCAGGTGAGCCGGCGCGTCGCGGAGAAGTACCCGGACTCCCGGGTGCGGGTGCGGGCCTACGCCGCGCAGCGCGCGCTACTGCCGCGGCGCTGGCGACTCCCCCGCCCGCGGGTCTCCCGCTCCGACCCGCGCCCCTGATCGACGGTCAGGGCCGACGGCTAAGGTCGTCACGTGAAGCATCGACGTCTTGGGCGCAGCGGCCTGTCGGTCAGTGAGATCTCCTACGGCAACTGGATCACCCATGGTGACCAGATCGAGGCGGACGCGGCGACCGCCTGTGTGCGTGCCGCCCTCGACGAGGGCATCACCACATTCGACACCGCGGACGTCTACGCCGGTACCCGCGCCGAGAGCGTCCTGGGCGAAGCGCTGMAGGGCGTGCGCCGGGAGTCCTACGAGCTGTTCACCAAGGTCTACTGGCCCACCGGCCCGGGGGAGAACGACAAGGGCCTCGGTCGCAAGCACATCATCGAGTCCGCGCACGCCTCGCTGCGCCGTCTGCGCACCGACCATCTCGACCTCTACCAGGCACACCGGTACGACCCGACGGTGCCGATCGAAGAGACCCTGCGGGCCTTCGACGACCTCGTCCGCGCCGGCAAAGTGCTCTACGTCGGCGTGTCCGAGTGGAGCGCCGCGCAGATCAGCGACGCCGTCCGGCTGGCCAGCGAGCTGGGGCTGGACCGCATCATCTCCAACCAGCCGCAGTACTCGATGCTGTGGCGGACCATCGAGGCCGACATCGTGCCCGTCAGCCGGAAGGCCGGGATCTCCCAGATCGTCTGGTCGCCGATCGCCCAAGGCGTGCTCACCGGCAAGTACCCGCCCGGTCAGCCACCGCCGGCCGGCAGCCGGGCCACCGGTGAAACCGGTTCCACCTTCATCTCCCGGCTGCTGCGCGACGACGTGCTGACCGCGGTGCAGGAGCTGCGGCCGATCGCCGCGGACGCCGGGCTGTCGATGGCGCAGCTCGCCGTCGCCTGGGTGCTGCAGAACGACAACGTCGCCTCAGCGATCATCGGCGCGTCCCGGCCGGAGCAGGTACGGGAGAACGTCAAGGCTGCCGGCGTGACGCTCGACACGGCGCTGCTTGATCGGATCGACGACGTGCTCGCCGAGGTCGTCACCCGGGCCTGACCCGGGCCTGCCTCCAGGCCTGGCCCCGGGCCCGCCGGCTACCCCGAACCGAATCAGATCTGATCTGATCTGATCTGATCTGATCAGATCAGATCAGATCAGATCAGCCAGGCTGGTCGCCAGCCGGGTCGGTTCGGCGGAAAGCGGAGGCCAGCGCCTGCCAGGTCCGGTCGAGATCGGATCCTGGCAGATAGCGGCCGTCCAGTTCGAGGATCATCGTGCCGTGCGCGGCGGCCCACAGGGCCTGCGCACGATAGGGTTCCCCGGCCGCCCGGTAGAATGGCTCCCCCGCCCAGTCCTCGACGTCGGCGCTCAGTAGCCGACGGTTCAGCGAACCGGCGGTGACCAGGCGGTAGAGGTTCGGATGGGCTTGGGCATAGCCCCGGTACGCGGCCAGCAGGGCCGGGACCACCTCCGCGGCACCGCCGCGGTCGACCACGTCGTGGAGCAGGTCCCCGATCTCCATGAGCATGGTCTCGATCAGCTTGGCCTCGAGCTGCGGCTTACCCGCGAGATGCTTGTACAGCGACGGCGCCCGGATACCGAGGAGATCACCGATCCGGCGCATCGTCAGCGCCCCCGCCCCCTCGGTCTCCAGCACCCCCCGCGCGACCGTGATGATCTCGGTGACCCGCGGCGAGACGGGGCCTAGGACCGGGCGGGGCGCGATCCTGGGCAATGGCGGCTCGCCGACCGGCCGCGCCTGCGCCACCGACCGTGCTCCCCGCACCGGCGCCGGCCCGGATTCCGCCCGCACCGGTGAGGTCGCCGCCCCCGTGTTCACGCCGGTGTGATCACGAAGACGGGGTGGCGGGGCGCGATCCGACGGATCTCCTCATCGGGCGAGTCCGGCCCGACCCCGTCGAAGAAGGCGCCGACCTCGGCCTTCCACCGCCGCAGGTAGGCCCGCAGCACGGCGACGCTCGCCGCCGGATCCAGCTCGGTCGCGGAGTAACGCGTGCGCGACCGGCCACGCAGCAGGTATAGCTCGCCTTGGGCCGCGCGCAGATTACGCACCCACTGGCCGTGCCCTCGCGCCGAGACCAGGTACTGCTGCCCGTCGAAGATGAGCAGGTTCACCGGGGTCCGGCGCGGCTCGCCGCTGATCCGGCCGCGTACCTCGAGGATCCGACTGCCCAGGAGGCTGATCCCCGCCCGGGTCAACGCCGCGACGGCGCGGTTGGCCACGTTACGGGTGAACCATCCGGGGGCGAGGTAATGCGCTTCGGCCGGAGTGGACGGGTTGTTGTGCTCGGTCAAGATCTGCACCCTCTCTGTCGAGCGGAACGGCCCGGCGCCGGCCTGAGCGATCTCGATGGTTCGGCCGGCCGGACCACACCGGACAGGCCAACGTCGTCAGCCAACGTCGTCAGCCAACGCTGCCAGCTAACATCGTTAGCCGACCTCTCGTCAAGAGGCGSTTCGGTCGGCGCGAATCGGGACCGGCACCGGTCGGGACCGGCACGGGCGGAGGCGGCTCAGGTCACCGGGCGCAGGCTCATCGGCCCGTAGACGCGACGGCCGGCATCGAGGAGCGTCACCTGCGCCACCCCCGCATCGAGCAGGTCACGCCAGGTCTCCCCGAGCCACGTCTCAGCGTCTCCCTGGCTGGTGAACGACTCAGAGGTCGAGTCCCCGCCGACCATCGTGATCGTGCCGTCATCGCCTTCGTAGCGCCAGGTCCAGGTCATGAGTGTGTCCTTCCCACCCGGGCGGCCCGCGCTGGAGCCGCCGGCCGTGATCGGCCAGTGCGCCGGCCGGTCGTCCCATCCAACCGCGTGCACCCCGCCGACGCGGGACTCCCGGCCCCACGCCAGGGCCGATGATCCATCGTGGCACTGGTCGACCGGCCCGCGGGCCCGGGTCTGGTCGGCCCGTGCTACTGGCGCGGTCGGCGATACCCGCGCCAGGATGTCGTGAACGTCGGTAACGTCAGTTCCGGTGGATGCCCGGACAGCATCGCGACCACCACGATCGCGAAGCCGGCGTCACCGGTCATCGCCGGTCGTGCGAGCCGGCGGCATGTCCGCACGGTGAGCACAGCCGCGTCGAAGGCAGGTCCGCACGACAGGCACGTCTGCGTGAGCAGTACGTCGGTACAAGGAGGAAGAACCCGCGTGGGAACGACCGTCTACAACGCAGCGGCCATCGTGGCCGAGTCCGTGGAACACGAGGACGCTCCCCTGACCTRGTGGGCCGCCGCGCTCGTCACCTTCGCGGCAATCTTCCTGCTGGCGGTGGTGCTCACCCTCATGACCCTGTGGGAGCGCAAGCGCCACCCGCACGTCTGAGGTTCCGCGGGCCACGGAGCCTGGCAGGCTTGAGAACCCGGAGAGGCGGGATCCGGGGGGATCCGGGGCGCAACGGGATCCGGGAGACGGAACACGATGAAGGTGACGCTGCTCGGCACCGGCTCGGCGGACGGCTGGCCCAACCCGTGGTGCGACTGCGCATCCTGTGCCTGGGCCAGGGAACACGAAGTACGCGGGCAGACGGCCGTTCTGATCGACGACGCCCTGCTGATCGACTGTGGTCCCGACGTGCCCCGGACCGCTGCCCGGCTCGGAGTACGCCTATCGGGGCTGCGTCATCTGCTGATCAGTCACGCCCATCCCGATCATCTGGGGCCCGAGAGCCTGATGTGGCGCTCGTGGTCGACAGCCGCGGGACGGCCCCTCGACGTGGTCGGTCCGCCGGCGGCGCTGGCGGCGTGCCGGGAGTTCCTGGCTCGCTGGGAGCGCTCCGATCCGGACCGGGACGGCTCGCCGCTGCGGCTGATCGCCGTGGTGCCCGGGGGCACGCCGACGACACCCGGACCCCTGCGCCTCGGCGCGGACGATCGGCAGGCCGCGGAGGACCGGGGATCCCCGGAGGATCAGGAGTCCCCGAGCGATCGGGGTTATCTCGTTCGACCGGTCGCCGCCCAGCACGGTGACGCGAGCATCGGGCCGGCCGTGCTCTACGACGTGACGGCGCCGGACGGTGGACGTCTGCTGTACGGCTGCGACACCGCGGCGCCGCTGCCGGCGGAGACGCTCGAGGCGGTCACCGGCCGCGCCTACGACGTCGTGCTGCTGGAGGAGAACAACGGCGACCGGCCGGGGTTCGGCGAGCACCTTGACCTCGACACCTTCGGTCAGCTCGTGGCCGAGCTGCGCCGCCGCGGCGCCGTGGTGCCGAGCACCCTGGTACTGGCCGTCCATCTGAGTCACCGCAACCCGCCCGGCGACGAACTGGCCCGCCGGCTCCACCTCGTCGGCGCGCTGGCACCGGCGGACGGGACCGTCTATGACATCGTCCCGGCCGCCCGGCGGCAGCCATCACAGCCGTCGCAGCCGTCGCAGCCACCACGGGCACCAGGGCGGTGGCAGAGTCCGGTGCTCCCGGCACCACACCGGGTCCTGATCACGGGGGGTGCTCGGTCGGGGAAGTCGGCCGAGGCCGAACGCCGGCTGCTCGCCGAACCGGAGGTGGTCTACGTCGCGACGTCGGCGCCGCCTGATCCGGCCGACGCCGAGTGGTCCGAGCGGATCGCCGCACACCGGCGGCGGCGCCCGGCCGCCTGGACGACCGTGGAGACGRTCGACCTGGTTCCCCTGTTGCGCTCTCCCGGACCACCGCTGCTCATCGACGGTCTGGGGCTGTGGGTCGGCGCCTGGCTGGACCGTCCGGACGAGTTGCGCATCCGCGCGGAGGAGCTCGTTGACGCCTGGCGGGCCACCGGCCGTCGGGTCGTCGCGGTCACGGACGAGGTCGGTTCCGGGGTCGTTCCCCCGGCCGAGGCCGGCCGCCGGTTCCGCGACGTGCTCGGCCGTCTCAACGCCGATCTCGCGGCCGAGGCCGACGAGGTGTGGCAGGTGGTCGCGGGCATCCCCCTCCGGCTGCGACCGTTCCCGCACGAGCGGTCATAGCGTCCTCACGGGACGAATCCTCCCGTGACGAAGTCGTAGCGGTAGAGCCCGGCCGAGCAGGCCACGATGAGACCGGCCGGTTCGGTCGCGGGAAGCCACCGGCAGGACCGGGCCGCGCCGTCGCTCACCCGCCAGACCCGCACGGTGCGGTCATTGCCGCCCGAGGCCAGCCACCTGCCGGCCGGGCCGGCCGGCAAGGACCAACCGTCCCGGCCGCGCCGATCGGCACAATCATGCGGTACGGGGACCACTGGGAGATACCTTCGCGGGGATGTGGTGCGTTGCCGACCGAGCGGATCAGGTAGTAAGGATCCCGTGGATCCCGATGCGTCAGGCAGCGCCGTTCCCGCCGTTCCCCCGTTGGACTCCGACGCGATGGCGGCGGCTCGCCAGCGGCAGACCGAACTGACCAAGCCACCCGGGGCGCTGGGCCGGCTCGAGGATCTGTCCATCTGGCTCGCCGGCGCACAGGCGACCTGCCCACCCCGTCCCTTCGCCCGGATCCGGGCGGTCGTGATCGCCGGCGACCACGGTGTCGCCCAGGCCGGGGTGTCCGCCTTCCCCAGCGACGTGACCGCCCAKATGGTCTCGAACTTCGCCGCGGGCGGCGCGGCGGTCAACGTGCTGGCCCGCCAGGTCGGGGCCGCCGTGCGCGTGGTRGACGTGTCCGTGGACACCGCGCGGCCCCTCACGCCGGGCGGGGTGGATGGATCGGCCGCACCGGAGCGCTATCGGGTGCGACGGTCGAGCGGACGGATCGACCGCACCGACGCGCTGTCGGTCGCGGAGGCGGACGCCGCGTTCGCCGTCGGCCGACTCATCGCGGACGAGGAGATCGACGCGGGCGCGGACCTGCTTGTTCCCGGCGAGATGGGGATCGGCAACWCAACCCCCGCAGCCACCATCGTGGCGCTGCTGTGCGACCGGGAGCCGATCGAGGTAGTCGGCCGCGGGACGGGGATCGACGACCAACGTTGGATGCTCAAGACGGCCGCGATMCGGGACGCGATGCGGCGCGGCCGGCCGTTCACCGGCGACGCGCATTCGGTGCTGCGGATCGTCGGTGGAGCCGATCTGCTCGCCCTGGCCGGGCTGCTGGCGCAGTCCGCCGTGCGACGGACGCCGGTCATCCTCGACGGTGTGATCGTCTGCGCGGCGGCACTGGCCGCAGAGCGGATCGCCCCAGGAGCAAGCCAGTGGTGGGTGGCCGGCACCCGGTCCACCGAGCCCGCCCAGGGAATCGCACTGGACGCACTCGGTCTGACCCCCCTGGTCGACGCCGGCCTGCGTCTCGGGGAGGRCACCGGTGCGCTCCTCGCCGTTCCGTTCCTGCGGGCGGCCCAGGCCACGCTGGCCGAGATGGCGACGTTCGACCAGGCCGGTGTCAGCGGGAAAGCCGAGGTCGGCGGCGGCCAAGGGGACTCGGGCCCCGCGGCCGGTGCCCCGTGATGCTCGAGGCAAGAACAGCATTCACGCTGCTCACCGTCCTGCCGCTGCGGGGCCCGGAGCACACCGACCGGCGGCTCGCGGGCCGGGCGATGGCCCTGGCGCCCTTCGTCGGCCTGGCCCTGGGGCTGCTCGCCGGCAGTGCGGTGTTCGCCACCCGGATCGTCACGGCGGTTCCCGGTCAGCGCGCCCAGACCCTGCTGCCGGCCGTCGTCGGCGTCACGGTGCTCGCTCTGGTCACCCGGGGCCTGCATCTCGACGGGCTGGCCGATCTCGGGGACGGGCTCGGCGCCTGGCGAGCGCGGGGCAGGGATCGCGCCTTGGAGATCATGCGCGAGTCGACCATCGGGGCCTTCGGAGCGATCATCGTCCTGTTCGTGGTGCTGCTCCAGGTCGGGGCCCTGAGCACGACGATCTCGGCGCACCGCGGCACGCTGTCGATTCTGGTCGCCGCGATGACCAGCAGGCTCGCGGCCACCCTGGCCTGTACCGGCGCCGTCCCGCCGGCTCGGCCGGATGGCCTCGGTGCGCTGGTCGCGGGAACCGTGCGGACCCGGGACGCGGCGCTGTCCTTCCTGGCAGTCTGCGCCGTCGCGGCGCTGGCCGGACTGCTGGACTTCGACGGCGGCGGCCCCGGCCGGGCGCTGCGAGCGGTCCTCGCGGTCTGGGTCGGGACAGGCGTCTCGTTTCTGCTCCGGCGGTATCTGCTCACGCGCTTCGGCGGGATCACCGGAGACATCCTCGGCGGACTCATCGAGATCACCGCGGCGGCGACCCTGCTCGTCATGGCCATGACGATCCCGACGCCCGTCCTGCACACCCTCGGCCTGCACTGACAGCGCGGCGGACGCCGCCCGCTGGCGTCCGCCCGGCGGGCCCGCCGGACAGGCCCGTCCGGCGGCTGGGCTACTTGGGCGAGGACCTGACGAACGGCGGCCGGACAACCGTCATGGGACTCGGACGGCCCCGGACGTCGACGTTCACCGTGTCGCCCCCCTGCACGGACCGGTCCAGCAGGGCGAGCCCGATCCCCTGGCGYAGCGTCGGAGAGAACGTGCCGCTGGTGACCTCACCGACCGTGGCACCAGCCGCGGAGGCCACGGTCATGTGCGGACGGGGAATCACCCGGCCGGTGGACCGCAGCCCCCACAGCAGGCGGGAGGCGCCGGCGGACCGCTCCGCGAGCAGGGCGTCGCGTCCCCAGAAGCGATCCTTGTCCCAGCCGACGGCCCACCCGGAGCGAGCCTGGACCGGCGTGATCGACAAAGAGAGGTCCTGGCCATGCAGCGGATACCCCATCTCGGTCCGCAGCGTGTCGCGGGCACCGAGGCCGACCGGCACGACGCCGAGCGGCCCACCCGCCGCGAACAGCGCATCCCACAGCGCAGGGGTGTCGTCCCAACGGGGCAACAGCTCGTAGCCTCGCTCTCCGGTGTAGCCCGACCGGCACACGATCACCGGGTGGCCCTTCCACTCCGCGTCGACGAAACTCATATACGTCCCGCCGGTGGGCAGGCCGAGGGCGCCGAGCAGGTCGGCGCAGGCCGGTCCCTGGACCGCTACCACGCCGTACCCGGTGTGCAGGTCGGTGACGGACACGCCCGCCGGCGCCGCCGCGGCGAGGCGAGCGACGACCTGTGCGGTGTTCGCGGCGTTCGGGACGAGGAAGACCTCCTCGTCGGAGTACAGGTAGGCGATCAGATCGTCGACGACCCCGCCGGTCTCCTCGCAGCACAAGGTGTACTGCGCCTGGCCGGGGCCGATCCGGCGCAGGTCGTTGGTCAGGCAGGCGTTGACGAAGGCGGCGGCGCCGGGGCCGGCGATCCTGGCCTTGCCGAGATGGCTGACGTCGAAGATCCCGACCGCGCCGCGGACCGCCTGGTGCTCGGCGAGCACCCCGCGGCCGGTGTACTCGATCGGCATCTCCCAGCCACCGAACCCGGCCATCTTCGCGCCCAGTTCGACGTGCCGGTCGTACAGCGGGGATCGACGCAGCTCTGGGGATCGACGCAGCTCTGCCATGGCCAGCAGCCTAGTGTCCGGCCGGCAGCGGTCGAAACGACCGCGGGCCTGGCCTCCGGCCACCCGCCGGTGGGGTCCGGCTCCCCGTCGGGAAGACCTCCCGTTCAATACGCTCACCGCATGACCACCATCGTGCCCAGTACCGCCGCTCTCGCCGATCTCGATGTGGACGCGGTGGTGATCGCCACCGCCACCGGCGACGAGGGGCTCCTCGTAGCCGGTGGCGCGGCGGACCTGGACGCCGCGCTCGGCGGCAGGCTGACGCAGGTGCTTGCCTCGCTGGGCGCGACCGGCAAGGCCGGCGAGACGGTCCGCTTCGCCACCCTCGGTACCGTGCCCTGCGCGACGGTTCTCGCGGTCGGGCTGGGCCCCCTCGCCACGTCGTCCACGCCGATGTCCTCCACGCCGATGTCGTCCACGCCGATCGGCACCGAGGCACTACGCCGGGCGGCCGGGGTCGCGGTGCGCTCCCTCGCCGGGACCGCGCGGGTGGCCGTCGCTCTGGCGGCCGCGCCGGGCGCGGTCACGTCGGAGTCGGTGCGGGCCGTGGCCGAAGGCGCGTTGCTCGGCACCTACTCCTACGACGGGCTGCGCACCACGTCGGCGAACGGCCGCCCCCGCCCCGTCGAGGAGCTGACGGTGCTCGTCGACGAGCAGAGCCTCCCGACAGCGGAAGAGGAACTGCGCCGGGCCACCGTCGTCACGGATGCGGTCACCCTGGTCCGCGATCTGGTGAACACGCCGCCGAGCCATCTGTCCCCCGCCCTGCTCGCCGACATCGCCGTCGAGCGGGCCACCGCCGCCGGCGTGACGGTCGAGGTCCTCGACGAGGTGACGCTCGCCGAGGGCGGCTTCGGAGGCCTGCTCGGTGTCGGCCAGGGATCCRCGAATCCACCGCGGCTGGTGCGGCTGGAATGGCGCGGCGGTGGATCCGAGCGGCCGGCGCTGGCGCTGGTCGGCAAGGGCATCACCTTCGATTCCGGGGGGTTGTCCCTGAAGCCGTCGACCTCCATGGAATGGATGAAGACCGACATGGCGGGCGCGGCCGCGGTGCTCGGCACCGTCATCGCCGCGGCCCGGCTCAAGCTCCCGATCACTCTCACCGGCTGGATGCCCTGCGCGGAGAACATGCCCTCGGGCGACGCGATCCGCCCCTCCGACGTTCTCACCCTGCGCGGCGGCACCCGGGTGGAGGTGCTCAACACCGACGCCGAGGGCCGGCTGGTGCTCGCCGACGCCCTCGTCCGCGCCAACGAGGAGTCACCGGACCTGATCGTGGACGTGGCCACCCTGACCGGCGCACAGATCGTCGCCCTCGGCCACCGGACGAGCGGACTGATGGGTCGTGCGGCCGCGGTGGACGCGGTCGCGTCGGCGGCGGCCGCCGCCGACGAGAGCGTCTGGCCGATGCCCCTTCCGCCCGATCTGCGCAAGGGACTGGACTCGACGGTGGCCGACATCGCCAACGTGCCACCGGGAGGCAACCGAGACGGCGGCATGCTGGTCGCCGCGCACTTCCTCGCCTCGTTCGTCCCCGAGAAGGTGTCCTGGGCGCACATCGACATCGCCGGTCCCTCCTGGAACGGTGGAGAGCCCTACGGCCACACCCCCAAGGGAGGCACCGGYATGATCGTACGCACGCTCGTCCAGCTGGCGCAGGACCGCGCGACGACGACGGCCTCCCCCGGTTCGGCCACCGGTTCCCCGGCTGAGTCCCCGGCCGAGGGCTGACCTGCGGGGGAAGGTAGGTACACAATGGTTGCTGGCGCCTCGCGCAATGCAGCACAGTCACGCCCATCCGAGCGGCAGTGGGCTCACGACGTGAAAGACTGGCATCCRGTTGMMGTGGCTAGGCGAGCCGTGGCCTGACGCTCCTGCTTCRGCTGCCGCGCTCAGCGGTGGGAACGCCGTCGGGGGCGGCGGCCAACCGCGTCACCGGCTTTGTCACTCGACGTAGCAGACGCTACTAGTAACGCTCTCGGCACCACCGGCAAGACCACAGGATTCAACGAGAAGGGACCCCTGGCGTGGCGAATTCAGCGGCCGGTCCCGTCGACCTGGTCATCCTCGGTGGCGGCAGCGGCGGATACGCCGCCGCGCTGCGCGCCGCGGAACTCGACCTGAGCGTCGTTCTGATCGAGAAGGACAAGCTCGGCGGCACCTGCCTGCACCGAGGTTGCATCCCGACCAAGGCGCTGCTGCATTCGGCGGAGATCGTTGACAACATCAACGAAAGCGAGGCCTTCGGGGTTCGCTCGACCCTCGACGGCATCGACATGGCCGCGGTCAACTCCTACAAGGACTCGGTCATCGCCGGGCTCTTCAAGGGGTTGACCGGCCTGATCAAGTCCCGGGGGATCGAGGTCGTCGAGGGATTCGGCCGGCTGGTCTCCCCGACCGCCGTGGCCGTCGGCGACCGGGTCATCGAGGGTCGGCACGTCCTGCTCGCGACCGGTTCCTATTCCAAGACCCTGCCCGGCCTGGACATCGACCACGACAAGGTCATCACCAGCGATGACGCCCTGACCCTCGACCATGTGCCGGCCTCCGCGGTGGTACTGGGCGCCGGGGCCATCGGATGCGAGTTCGCCTCCGTCTGGCGGTCCTACGGGGCCGAGGTGACCATCGTCGAGGCGCTGCCGCACCTCGTCCCGCTCGAGGACGAGTCCAGCTCCAAGCTGCTGGAGCGTGCCTTCCGCAAGCGCGGCATCAAGCAGCATCTCGGCGCGCGGTTCTCCGGGGTGAAGTCCACCGACCAGGGCGTGACGGTGTCCCTCGAGAACGGGACCACCATCGAGGCCGAACTGCTGCTCGTCGCGGTCGGTCGTGGACCGGTCTCGGAAGGTCTCGGCTACGAGGAGGTCGGCATCGCGACCGACCGCGGCTATGTGCTGGTCGACCGTCAGCTACGCACGAACATTCCGACCGTGTCCGCGCTGGGCGACCTGCGGCCCGGGCTCCAGCTCGCCCACGTCGGCTTCGCCGAGGGCATCTTCGTCGCCGAGCAGCTTGCCGGGCTGGGCCCGGTGCCGGTCGACTACGACAACGTTCCGCGGGTCACCTACTCCCACCCGGAGGTGGCCTCGGTCGGCCTGACCGCCGCGGTCGCCAGGGAGCGGTACGGCGAGATCAAGACGGTCACCTACAACCTGGCGGGCAACGGCAAGTCCCAGATCCTCAGGACCTCCGGTGCGGTCACTGTGATCGCGGTCCCCGATGGTCCGGTGGTGGGCGTGCACATGGTCGGCGACCGGGTCGGCGAGCTCATCGCCGAGGCTCAGCTCATCACCAACTGGGAKGCGTTCCCCGCCGAGGTCGCCCAGCTCATCYACCCGCATCCCACGCTGTCCGAGGCTCTCGGCGAGGCGCATCTGGCGCTGGCCGGCAAGCCCCTTCACGTCCACGGTTAGCGGGCACCGCCCTGGATCGTGCCTGCCCGTGCCACCCCCGCGGCCCGATCCGCCCAGGATTCAGGCCACGCCAAGCATGAGCGCCTCCGGCCGGCCGCCCGCGCGGTGCAGATGCCGGACGCGACAAAGGAGTCGTTCCAGCATGTCTGTATCTGTCACAATGCCCCGGCTCGGGGAGAGTGTCTCCGAGGGAACCGTCACGCGGTGGCTGAAGCAGGAGGGTGAACGCGTCGAGGCCGACGAGCCACTGCTCGAAGTCAGCACCGACAAGGTCGACACCGAGATCYCCGCCCCCGCCTCCGGTGTCGTCAGCTCGATCAAGGTCGCCGAGGATGAGACCGTCGAGGTCGGCGTCGAGCTCGCGGTGATCGACGACGGGTCCGCGGGTGGCGGCACCGCACCGGCGCAGGCCACGCAGGCGCCCGCCGCGCCGGAGCCGGAACCCGAACCGGCGCCGGAACCCGTGAAGCCGGCTGCCGCGGCACCGCCGCCTCCGCCCACTCCGACGCCCGCACCCGCGCCGACGCCCGCACCCGCGCCGACGCCCGCACCCGCGCCGACGCCCGCACCCGCGCCGACGCCCGCGCCGGCACCGGCGTTCGCTCGTCAGCCGGAGCTCACCCCGGTCCCGGCCCAGACCCCGGCCGCCGCCAACGGGAACGGCGGCGGCATCGGTCGCTACGTCACCCCGCTGGTGCGCAAGATGGCCGCCGAGCTCGGCGTGGACCTGGGAACCGTGGCGGGAACCGGGCCGGGTGGACGCGTCACCAAGCAGGACATCCAGGACGCCGCGCGGCCGCGGGACGCGGCTCCCGCGGCGCAGGAGACTCCCGCGACCCCCCCCACAGCCCCGACAGCCCCAGCCGTGGCGCCGACCGTGGCGCCGACCGGCGCTGCCCCCGTCCGCGGCCAGACCGAGAAGCTCTCCCGCCTGCGGGCGTTGGTCGCTCGCCGCATGGTCGAGTCGCTGCAGATCAGCGCGCAGCTCACCACCGTGGTGGAGGCCGACGTCACCCGGATCGCGCGGCTGCGGGACCGGGCGAAGAGYGGCTTCCAGGCTCGGGAGGGCATCAAGCTGTCATTCCTGCCGTTCTTCGCCTTGGCGACCTGTGCGGCGCTGCGTGAGTTCCCGCAGCTCAACTCCAGCATCGACGTCGAGGCGGGCACGGTCACCTACCACGGAGAGGAGAACCTCRGCATCGCCGTGGACTCCGAGCGTGGTCTGGTCGTGCCCGTCATCCACAACGCCGGCGATCTCAACCTCATCGGGCTGGCCCGCAAGATCGACGACCTGGCGAGCCGCACCCGGGCCAACCGAATCTCGCCCGACGAGCTCGGCGGCGGCACCTTCACCCTGACGAACACCGGCAGTCGAGGCGCCCTGTTCGACACGCCGATCATCAACCAGCCGCAGGTGGGCATCCTCGGCACCGGCATCGTGACGAAGAAGCCGGCCGTCGTCGACGATCCGGAGCTGGGCGAGATCATCGCGGTTCGTTCGACGGTGTACCTGTCCCTCACCTACGACCACCGCATCGTCGACGGTGCCGACGCGGCTCGCTTCCTGGCCTTCACCAAGCACCGGCTGGAAAACGGAGCCTTCGAAGCCGAACTCGGCCTGTAGCCCGGTCACGGCCGGCTGACCGTCCGGTCAGCCGGCCGTGACCGGGACGTTCTCCGAGACCCGCCAACCGGAGCCGGTACGGATCAGGGTGAGGTCACGCCGTTCCGGCGACTTCGCCGCCTGATGCGCCAGCACCTTCCCCCCGGCGTCGAGGAAGTCGTAGGCGTTCAGGCGTTGGGTGACCCGCAGCACGGTGCGGTCCGGTTCCTCGACCCGGACCTTGAGATCGAGGATGTCGCTGCGCAGTGCCGAGGCATGCGCCCCCCTCGCGACCACCTGCCTCATCAGCGCGATATCCGAAGCGTGCAACTCACTACCCGCGGCATCAGACTCCGTCAGGAGGCTCTCGTCAGCCCGCTCGAACGCACGGCTGCGCGCGGTGTTCAACTCGGCGAGTACCGAACGCCAGACCTGCTCGGGCGACTGATTGGCGACCGGCGACGCCGTCGGTCCCCGCCCGGCCGCGGAGGCTGCACCGGTTGGTGGCACGGACGTCCCGGCCGCGCCGGGTGCATCGTCCTTCTCCGGGCTGGCCAGCAGCAACGCGACGGCCGCCACGACCACCAGCAGGCCCAGCCCGGCGGTCACCGGGAACAGCAAGCGCTGGCGGCGGGCTCCCACCCGACGCGGTCGGCGCGCGGAGGTCGGCCGGGTGCTCCGGCCCGGGGAGCCGAGGCCCCCCGGGGGCCTCGCGGGACCCGGGGAGCCCGAGGCGGTCGTGTGCCCGCGCGGACCTCGCTGCGTCCCCTGGCCGCTTCCGGTGGATCCGCCGGAACGCGGTGACCGCGGCCCCGGAGCAGCCGCACCCGGGGTGGCCGACCCCTTGCCCCCGGAGCCCCGACCGCCACCGCGGGCGGCCTTCCGAGGGTTGGTCGTCGCACGGGTCGATCGTCGGGGCGGTGGCGGCAACGAGTCGAGCAGCTCCGCGGCGTTGACGGCCGTCGCTCCGGTGATGGCCCGGTCGGGCGGGGCCGGATCGTCGGGCGGGTCCACCCAGGGGATCGCCGGCAGGGTGTCGGTCGGCGAGGGACCGCGCCGCGCCGCGCCACCCGGCTCGCCGCCGCCCACCTCGCCGCCGCCCACCTCGCCGCCGCCCGCCAGGCGGACCGGGAGCGGAGTCGCGCTGCGGGCCAGCGACGCGGCGAGTTCCAGGGCGCTCGGTCGCCGACGCGGGTCGTCGATCATGGCGGTCGCCACCGCCACCGCCACCGCGGCCGCGTCTGGCCCGGTGGCCTCACGCATCGCCCCGAGCAGCAGAGTGGCCAGGTCATGGACGTCCGCGGACGCGGCCTCGGGTGGAATCGGATCCGGTCTGGCGGCGTCGGCCAGCGCCGCGACCCCGAGCCCGATCAGAACCGGACGACCGTTCGGCTCCAACAGGATGTCCGCACGCTCGAGCCGGCCATGCACGACGCCGACGGCGTGCGCGGCGGCCAGGGCCTGCGCGATCGGCAGACCGATCGTGACGACCTCACCGGGGTCCAGGTCCCCGCGGGCGGCGAGCAGCCGCGCGAGGCTGACACCGCCGACGACCGGCTCGGTGATCAACGCCAGGCCCTCCGCGGTCGGCAACACCGCCACGACCGGCACCAGATGGGGATGCTCCAGGTCCACGAGGGCCCGGGCCGCGATGACCGCCGCGGAACGCAGCACCGGGTCCGGCGCCAACCGCACCCGCCGCACCACGCACTCGATTCCGGACTGGTCGAACTGACCCGACCAGAGCTCTCCAGAGCCGGCGTCCCGCAGGCGGGAACGCATGCTCACCCCCGGGACCTCGGGTACGCCGCCGACGCGCCGGGCCGGCCTGTCCGCGGAATCGTCGGTGAAGGTCACAAGAAGCGACGCTAGGCTCAAACCGGTCCGGTCTGCCTACCTCTTCGTCCGGTTGTGGATAACTTTTTACGATCCACCGCGGGGTATGCGATCGACGACCGTCACATGCGACAGCCTTCAGAGAGCGACGAACCCGTGCAGATCCTCGCCACCAGCGGTGGCTTCCTTCCGGACGGCCGCTACGGAGCCAAGGTCGGTCCCATCCTCCATCACGCCATCAGTCTGTCCGCGGCGGGCGCACGGCCCCGGGTCTGCCTGCTGCAGACCGCCCTGGGCGACGACCAGGCCGCCTACGCCCGCGGGTACGCGGCGTTCAACCGCGACCGGCCCGACGTGCTGCTCTCCCATCTCACGCTGTTCCCGATGCCGAACATCGCCGACATCCGCGCCCATCTGCTGGCGCAGGACGTCGTCTGGGTCGGCGGGGGCAGCGTCGCCAACCTGCTCGCGGTCTGGGCCGTGCACGGGCTCGGTGAGATCTTCCGAGAGGCGTGGGAGGCGGGGGTCGTGCTCGGTGGAGTCTCCGCCGGTTCACTGTGCTGGCATGTGGGCGGCACCACCGACTCCTTCGGCCCGGCTCTCCGCCCGGTGACGAACGGCCTCGGCCTGCTGCCCTTCAGCAACACCCCGCACTACGACTCGGAGGCCAGCCGGCGGCCGCTGTTCCAGCGGCTGGTCGCCGAGGGCACGCTGCCGGCCGGATGGGCGACCGACGACGGAGTGGGTCTGCACTTCCACGGCACCGATCTCGTCGAGGCGGTGGCCGACCGGCCCGGGGTGCACGCCTGGCGGGTCGAACGCGGTCCGGACGGCACCGCCGTGGAGACCGCGGTGGTGCCCCGCCTGCTACCCGCGGTGCCCCGCGACTGAGCCGGCAGGCTTATGATTGTGGATGTTCTCGGCTTTCCGCGGCCTCCCACCGCGAAGCATGGGACAGACAGCGCTTCCTCGCCAAAATCCGCTTGGCCGCGGAGCCTCCCCTCCTTCGAACCGGTCGCCGAGCAAGCTGAGCAGATGGAGCTGGTGGTATGACCGCCGTCGCCCCCGAGGGTCGCCCGCTGCTGCGCATCGAGGCCCGTAATGCGCAGACGCCGATCGAACGCAAGCCATCGTGGATCAGGACTCGGCTGCGCACCGGTCCGCAGTACCAGGACGTCAAGGGGCTGGTCCAATCGGCCGGGCTGCACACGGTGTGCGAGGAAGCCGGCTGTCCCAACATCTACGAATGCTGGGAGGACCGCGAGGCGACCTTCCTGATCGGCGGGGAGGTCTGCACCCGCCGCTGCGACTTCTGCCAGATCGACTCCGGGCGGCCTGCCCCGCTCGACCATGACGAGCCGCGCCGGGTGGCGGAGTCCGTCGCCACCATGGGCCTGCGGTACGCGACGGTCACCGGAGTCGCTCGGGACGACCTCGCGGACGGCGGCTCGTGGCTGTACGCGGAGACGGTCCGCCAGATCCACGCACGCTCGGCCGATACCGGCGTGGAGGTCCTGATCCCGGACTTCGGCGGCCGGCCCGACCAGTTGGGCGAGGTGTTCGAGGCGGCGCCCGAGGTACTCGCCCACAACCTCGAAACCGTACCCCGGATCTTCAGGCGGATCCGGCCGGCGTTCCGGTACGAGCGCTCACTCGACGTGCTGCGCCAGGCCCGCCAGGCCGGGCTGGTCACGAAGTCGAACCTCATCCTGGGTCTGGGTGAGACGGCGGAGGAGATCCACACGGCCCTGCGGGATCTGCGGTCGGCGGGGTGTGAGCTGCTCACCGTGACCCAGTACCTGCGCCCGACGCCGCGGCACCATCCGGTCGAGCGGTGGGTGCGGCCGGAGGAGTTCCTCGACTGGGGACGTGTCGGCGCGGAGCTCGGGTTCTCCGGGGTGATGTCCGGTCCGCTCGTCCKGTCTTCCTACCGGGCCAGCCGCCTCTACCAGCAAGCGATGACGGCACGTGACCAGGACCGCAGCGAAATGTCCGTTCCCCCGGAAAGTGTGTCGGAGAACTCTCACGGGCAACGGCCGAGTCCGTGGTGACCATTCCTCGAAGCGGCTAGAATTAGCTTAGCGTTACCCCATCGTTACATGGGGGTCATCCTCTTCGCCCATCATCGAGGTGTGTGCCCACGACCGTGCCGGGAGGTCGTTCCCATCGTGCTCCGTTCACTGCTCAGCGTTCTCGAAGAAGTGACCCTGCTGCTGCTGCCGCACGGAGGTCAGAAGACCGCGCGTCGTAACGCCTGGCGGGCGGCCACCGATCTGCACGTGACGACCGGCTATCGATGGATGGATACCACCGTGCCGCTTTCGGTCACGTCGGTCACGCCCGCGCCACCCCGAGTCACCACCCCGGGCCGCCGCCCCGCGTCCGCGCGCGGTCGCCGCCCAGCCCTGATCCGCGTCACGCCCTGATCACGCCCGACAGTCAGATCCGCCGGACTTCCCGCCGGCCAACGGCGATCAGCGGGCGCGGGACGAGCATGCCGCTGGCCAGGAGGCCGTAGGCTCGCGGTCATGGCACTGAAGAAGAAGCCGACGGACGCCCCGGGGCCGGCGGCCCCTGGGGCGGCGGGGAAGGACCAGTCGGCGGGCGCAGCCGACAAGAACGGCGCGGCTGGCAGACGCGGCACCAATCCTGGCGCCGCGGGGAAGACCCCCGGTGCGGCCGGCAAGGGTGGCGCGGCCGGTCGGAACGGCCGCAGCGGCGAGGCGGGACCGGGAAAGGGATTCACCACTCGGGTCGCCCAACTCCGGATGATCTACAAGGTCACCCGGCAACGCGATCCCCGGGCGCTCTGGATCACCCTGGCGGGCTTCCTCGCTCCGGTCGCCGTCGGCATTGTGCCCGCAATCTTCGTCGGTCCGCTGTACCTGTGGATTCCGATCGCCCTTCTGCTCGGGGTGGTCGTCTCCCTGAACCTGTTCAGCCGGCGGGTGCAGCGGACCGCCTACGCCGAGATGGAAGGCAAACCGGGCGCCGCCGCCGGAGTGATCGAACGGATGCGGGGAGAGTGGCGCCTCACCCCCGCCGTCGGCGTCAACCGGCATCAGGATGTGGTGCACCGTGTCGTCTGCCGGGCCGGGGTCGTGATCATCGCGGAGGGTCACGGGCGTGGCCCGCGGGAACTGCTCGCCGCCGAGAAGCGCCGGATCCGCAAGGCGGTCGGCGACACGCCGGTGACCGACATCATCATCGGTACCAGTGAGGGGGAGACTCCCCTACCCAAGCTGCAGAGCACCCTGATGCGGCTGCGGCGCACCCTGCGCCGCAGCGAGGTCGATGCCCTTGACCGTCGCCTGCGGGCGATGGGCGGCGCGGCGCTGCCGATCCCGAAGGGACCGATCCCCCGCAACATCCCGCGCGGCGGCCGCATCCGATAGCGCCGCCGCCAGGCGTGGTCCGCTGTGCGGCCCACGGTGGCCCACCCCGAAGCCCCGAAGTGGAGGGGATCCGCGCTACTTCTCGGGGCCGGGCTTCTCGGGGTCGCGCACCACCACGGTCCCGGCGGCGCGATCGTGAAGGCCGCGTAGGTCACGGTCCCAGATGAACACCGGGATGAACAGGCCCAGCAGAACGGTACGCACGACGATCCACGGCCAGGACTGCCGACCGCAGTCACGCAGCCGGATCACGCGGATGCCGGCCAGCCGCATGCCGATCGTCTGACCGGCCGTACCGACGAGGATCAGCTCCTCGAGCAGGAAGAGCGCGTAGATCGCGAGGCCACGCG
This sequence comes from Frankia sp. CcI156, assembly GCF_001983015.1. Lineage (NCBI taxonomy): Bacteria > Bacillati > Actinomycetota > Actinomycetes > Frankiales > Frankiaceae > Frankia > Frankia sp. CcI156. The sequence continues at coordinate 33,960 of NZ_MOMD01000048.1, read as the reverse complement.
CGTCTGCGGCGTAGCTCAGTCCGACGATGTACAGCACGCCGACGATCAGGTTCGCGACGACCGCGTCCACGAGGTAGGCCAGCAGACGCGGGCCGAACCCGACCACGGATCCTCGGCCGTCCCGCGGCAACCCGAGGCGTACCCCGGGCGGGGTGTCCCGTGGCAGACCTGGCCCGTCAAGCCAGCCTCCAAGTGCTCGTCCCACGACGCAAGCTTATGTGGCACCGCAACATGCACCCAACTCATCACGTTGAGTGATGAAGTGGGTTTCGGTAACGCTACGGAAACCATCCCGTGATGTCGTACACCGATGACCTGGTGACCGGAGACACGCCAACATGGCGTAACCTGTGGGCCTAAGAAGCGTGACGCGATGCTGGAGGACGAATGTTCACAAAAGCAGAAGACGTGCTTCGCTATATCCGGGACGAAGACGTTCAGTTCATCGATGTCAGGTTCTGCGATCTTCCCGGGATCATGCAGCACTTCACCATCCCGACCCAGGTCTTCGCGGAGTCGGTGTTCACCGAAGGCCTGATGTTCGACGGCTCGTCGATCCGCGGCTTCCAGGCCATCCACGAGTCCGACATGCTGCTGCTACCGGACCCGCACACCGCTTTCGTGGACCCCTTCCGCGAGCACAAGACCCTCGCCATGACGTTCTTCATCCATGACCCGATCACCAAGGAACAGTACTCCCGGGACCCGCGCAACATCGCCAAGAAGGCGGAGGCCTATCTCCGGGGCACCGGCGTCGCGGACACCGCGTATTTCGGTCCGGAGGCKGAGTTCTACATCTTCGACGATGTCCGTTATGACTACAACCCCTACGGGTCGATGCACCAGGTCGACTCGGTCGAGGCCGCCTGGAACACCGCCCGGAAGGAAGAGGGCGGAAACCTCGGGTACAAGCCGAGGTTCAAGGGCGGCTACTTCCCGGTGCCGCCCACGGACCACTTCACCGACCTGCGTTCCGAGATGACCCGGGTGCTCTACGAGACGGGTATCACCGTCGAGATGCAGCACCACGAGGTCGGCACCGCGGGCCAGGCGGAGATCGACATCAGGTACGACACGCTCCTGAAGACCGCCGACAACCTGATGCTCTACAAGTACGTCATCCGCAACGTCGCCCGCGRCCGCGGCAAGACCGTCACCTTCATGCCGAAGCCGCTGTTCGAGGACAACRGATCCGGTATGCACGTCCACTCCAGCCTGTGGAAGGACGGGGAGCCACTCTTCTACAGCCCGAACGGGTACGGCGGTCTCTCGGACACCGCCCGCTACTACATCGGGGGGCTGCTGCACCACGCCCCGGCGCTGCTGGCCTTCACCAACCCCACCACGAACTCCTACCGTCGGCTCGTGCCCGGCTACGAGGCACCCGTCAACCTGGTCTACTCGGCCCGCAACCGGTCAGCGTGCTGCCGCATCCCGCTCAGCGGTGACTCGCCGAAGGCCAAGCGGGTCGAGTTCCGCGTGCCGGATCCGAGCTGCAACCCGTATCTCGCCTTCGCCGCGATTCTGATGGCGGGACTCGACGGCGTGCGGAACAAGATTGATCCGCCGGACCCGATCGACAAGGATCTCTACGACCTCCCGCCGGACGAGTTGGCCGCGGTTCCCCAGGTCCCGGGTTCGCTGGAGAAGGTGYTCGATGCGCTGGAGGCGGACAACGAGTTCCTGCGGGAGGGCGACGTCTTCACCGCGGATCTGATCGAGACCTGGCTGGACTACAAGCGGGTCAACGAGGTCGACGCCATCCGCCTGCGGCCGCATCCATACGAGTTCACCCTCTACTACGACATCTGACGCCCAGCCGTAAGGTTCCGGCCATTGACCCATCGCCGGGCCTCGGGCGATCCGGCGGGCACCGAGGCGGTGACCGCGACCGGGTCCCGGACAGGTGCGGCACCGGTGAACCGCGGGGGTCGGTCACGCTCTTGAGGCGGGGAGCCCTGATTGACCCCTGCGGTTCGTCTGGGCCTTCGCCGCGGCGCCAGAAGGCCTCTTCGAGCCGGGGACGCGTGCGGAAACCAGGTCCCGCCGCCACCTCCGGGCGGAGACCGGCCGAAGGTCCGCCGCTGTCCACCAAGCGCCGGCGAGCGCCGGAAAGATCGCGAACAGGAGATGCCCGGACCCTTTCCCGGGATACCAGGCGAAACCCCGAACCCACATTGAAAATTAGTATACCAATTCCCCGAGGCCCTACTTCGACGACGTCGGAGGCGGGCCTCACGTATATGCGGAACGGCGCGGTCCAKAATACCGGCCATCTCCCTCCGCCGCCCGCCGGGACACCACGACACAAAAGCGGAGTCGGGGACCCCGAAAATCCCGGACGGMAGCCGGCCCCGATCGCCCAGAGCCAGCCTTTCGTGACATAGCAGAGACCAAAAATTAACAATCGCGGAACAGGAAGGTAACTGGGCACGACAAGGCTCCGGTCGAACCCTCCCGTCATTCGCGGCCTGGGTCGGCTGGCCAGGCCGATCACGAAGTCGCTCCGTAACGTGCAGGATCAACCACGGGGAGTATGAGTGAGTTATCAGGCCGAGTACATCTGGATCGACGGCACCGAGCCCGAGCCGCTGATGCGCAGCAAGACCCGCATCATCAGGGACGGTAAGGAACCGGAGATCTGGGGCTTCGACGGCTCGAGCACCAACCAGGCGCCCGGATCGAACTCGGACTGCGTGCTGCGGCCCGTCTTCGTCACGCCCGACCCGCTGCGGGGTGGCGACAACCTCCTGGTGCTCTGCGAGGTCGAGCTGACCGACTTCACGCCGCACCCGACGAACACCCGGGCCGCCGCCCGGACCGTCGCCGAGAAGTACGCCGACATGACGCCGATGTTCGGCATCGAGCAGGAGTACACCTTCTTCAAGGACGGCCGTCCCTACGGCTGGCCGGAGGTCGGCTACCCCGCGCCGCAGGGACCGTACTACTGTGGCGTCGGCGGCTCGAAGATGCCCGGCCGCCAGATCGTCGAGAGGCACGCGCAGGCCTGCCTCGACGCCGGTCTCGCCATCGAGGGCACCAACGCCGAGGTCATGATGGGCCAGTGGGAGTTCCAGATCGGCGTGCTCCCCGCCCCGGCGATCGGCGACCAGATCTGGTTGGGCCGCTGGCTGCTCCACCGGATCGCCGAGGACTACGGCGTCGAGGTGTCGTTCGCCGCCAAGCCGATCCCGGGCGACTGGAACGGCGCCGGCGCGCACACCAACTTCTCCACCAGGCAGACGATGGAGGGCTGGGACGCCATCGTCGCCTGCTGCGAGGCGCTCGGCACCCGGGTGCTGGAGCACGTGACCCACTACGGTCACGGCATCCAGGACCGGCTGACCGGTAAGCACGAGACAGCTCCGTGGAACAAGTTCTCCTGGGGCGCCTCCGACCGCGGCGCGTCGATCCGCATTCCGTGGGCTGTCGAGAAGGCCAAGAAGGGCTGGCTGGAAGACCGCCGCCCGAACGCGAACATGGACCCGTACCTGGTCTCCGCGCTCATGATCGACACCTGCTGCAGCGCCTTGGCCGGCGACAAGCCGACGCTGTTCGTGCCGTCCCAGACCACCCCGACCCCGGCCGAGGCGACCGTCTGACGAACGGTCACCATCCCGGAGTACAGGCGGCCGTGGCGGTGCTCCCGACGACACGACCGCCTGCCGCCCGGTCTTACGGTGGCGCGGTTCCGGCACCACCGGACGTACTAGCCGAAATCCGCGGTCCGCTCGCGCGCGAACACCTCCTCGACGACGGCGCGGGCCAGCRCCGCCGACCGGCGGTGCTCGGCGACGAGCTCGCCGGCCCGGTCGGAGGGGTATCCCGCCGCGCTCGCCATCGCCTCCAGACCGGGCGGGCGGTCGGGGACGACGTCCGGACGCGGCCAGCCGGCCAGCGTGCTCGCGTTGCGGATGCGGGAGGCGGACATCCAGGCCGCGCGCAGGATCTCCGCCTCGCTCGCGTCGAGCAGACCGGCGACGACCGCGGCCCCCAGGCCTTCGAGCGTCGACGTCGTGCGCAGCGTGGGAATCTGCCGGCCGTGGCGCAACTGGAGGATCTGCACCGCCCATTCCACGTCGGTCAGCCCCCCGGGGCCGAACTTCAGGTGCAGCGTACGATCGACTCCCCGTGGGATCCGTTCCCGCTCCATCCGCCCGCGCAGGCGGATGATCTCGTCCAGGGCGCCCGCGGGAAGYGTGGTCGGGTAACGCACCATGTCCGCCAGCCGGCAGAACCGGTAGGCGAGCCCGGGATCACCGGCCAGGGGCTCCGCCCGCAGCAGCGCCTGCGACTCCCACTCCTGCGACCACCGTTGGTAGTAGGCCGCGTACGCCTCCAGCGTGCGCGAGGCCGGGCCGCTGCGCCCCTCCGGACGCAGCGCCGTGTCCAGGCGCAGCGCCGGATCGGGTCCGGGAACGGCCAGCAGCCGGTGCAGCTCACCGACCACCTCGGCGACGGCCCTGCTCGCCCGGTCCGCCGACGCTCCTGGCCTGGCCTCGTGCACGAACAGCACGTCGGCGTCGCTGCCGTAGGACATCTCCGCGCCGCCGAGCCGGCCCATCGCGATCATCGAGATCCGCGCCGGCAACGACTCCGGGTCACCTCCGGCGACCCTGCGCTCGGCGACGAGCAGGGACGCGGCAATGGTGGCGGCCGCGGCGTCCGCCAGCGCCCGGCCCACGGCTGCGACGTCCTGCAGGCCGAGCAGGTCCGCGCAGGCGACCCGGACCAGTTCGACGCGGCGCACCGCCCGGGCCCGCCCGACGGCCTCCTCCCAGTCGGGGTTGCGGTGGGCGATCGCCACCATGGTCCGGACCAGTGCCTCCCGCGGCACCGGGACGAGATCGTCCTCGGTGCGCAGCAGCCGCACCGACTCCGGCGCACGGGCCATCAGGTCCGCCACGTACCGGCTGGTCGCGAGCACCCGGGCGAGCCGGTACGCGGCGCCGGCAGAGTCCCGCAGCAGCCGCATATACCACGGGGTACGCCCGAGTGCCTCGCTGACCCGCCGATAGGCCAGCAGCCCGGCGTCGGGATCGGGGGCGTCGGCGAAGGTGGGCAGCATCGTCGGCAACAGGTGGCGTTGGATCGCGGCCGTCCGGCTCACCCCGCTGGTCAGCGCCTCGATATGGCGCAACGACCGGTCCGGCGCGGCGAAGCCGAGCGCGGCCAGCCGGTCGGCCGCCTCCTGGGGGGTGAGGCGGATCTCCTCCGTCGACAGGCGGGCGACCGCCTCCAGCAACGGCTGGTAGAAGAGCTTCTCGTGCAGCGATCGGACGGATCGGACCACCCGAGCGTGGGCCTCCTCGAACGCCTCCGCCGTGCGCAACCCCATCGACCGGGCCAGCCAGCGCAGCTCGGTGGAATCCCGGGGCAGCGTGTGCACCCGGCGCAGCCGTTGCAGCTGAAGGCGGTGCTCGGCGTTACGGAGAAAACGGTAGGCGTCGGCGAGCCCGGCCGCGTCGCGCCGACCGACGTAGCCGCCGCGGGCCAGACCGTCGATGGCGCCCAGGGTGGAGGCGACCCGCAGCTTGGCATCCACCCGGCCGTGGACGAGTTGCAGCAGCTGGACGGCGAACTCGACGTCGCGCAGGCCGCCCGGGCCCAGCTTGAGATTGCGCTCCGCCTCCGCGCGGGACAGTGTCGACTCCACCCTGCGCCGCATCGCCCGCACGTCGGCCACGAAGCCGGGACGGGAGGCCGCCGTCCACACCATGGGCGCGACCATCGCGCAGAACTCGGCGCCCAACGCCAGGTCTCCCGCGATCGGGCGGRCCTTGAGTAACGCCTGGAACTCCCAGGTCCGGGCCCAGCGACGGTAGTAGGCGTGGTGGCTGGCGAGCGTGCGGACCAGGGCACCGTCCCGGCCCTCCGGGCGAAGCCCCACATCAACCTGGAACAGCGCACCGGCAGCGGTGACGGTGCCGGCGGCCCGGACCAGCCCCTCCGCCAGCCGCGTCGCCGCCGTCAGTACCGCCGGCCCGGCCGGTTCCGCCCCGCTCTTCCCCCCGTTCGCCGTACCGTTCGCCGCATCGCGCGGTGCCGTCGGCTCGGCGACGAACACAACATCGACGTCGCTGACGTAGTTCAGTTCCCGWCCGCCGCACTTGCCCATGCCGATCACGGCGAGCCGGACCGGGGGCAGCCGCGGGTCGAGCCCGRCACGGGCGACCGCCAGCGCCGCGTCCAGCGCGAATCCTGCCAGATCGGCGAGTTCGGCCGTGGCCTCGTCGAGTGGCACCGCGCCGGTCAGGTCCCGCGCCGCGAGGACCAGCAGCGCCCTGCGGTACGCGATCCGCAGGGCGTCGAGGATCTGGGGACCGTCGCCCGCCGCCCGGGGCGCCGGATCGTCCTGATCCGCGCCGACCGCGCGCAGCAGACCCGCCCGCACGCTCGCCGCATCCGGCGGGGTGGTGACCACCTCGTCGGCTTCCAGGATGCGCCAGTCCGCCGGATGGCGGGCAAGATGATCGCCAAGCGCGATGCTCGCGCCGAGCACGGCGGCGAGCCGGTCCCGCAGCCCCTCGTGGCGGGCCAGCGCGCCGACGAGGGCCGCGCCCCCGGCCGGGCCGAGGGCGTCCACGAGCCGGTCCAGCGCGGCGAGAGCCCGGTCCGGATCGGCCGCGGCCGCCAGCGAGCCGGCCACGACATTGGCCTCGAGCCGTTCCTCGCGCACGATTCCCACGGTGGCGGGACCGGGCAGGACATCCCTGCCGGCGGTGGGCGGCTGGACGGCCGGAGTGAGCAGGCCGAGGCGGCGCATCGTCGTCTCGACCCGGTCGACGTCGGTGAAGCCGAGCCGCGCGAGCTGCGCGGCGACCGAACTCCCCCGCGGATGGGCCGGGACCGATCCCGCCCCGACTGGTCCCGGCCCGACCGTGGGGGGCCGGGTGCCGGTCCGCCCGGTCATAGCACCGGCAGGTACCGGTCGATCTCGAACGGGGTCACCTGCCGACGGTATTCCAGCCACTCGGCCCGCTTGTTCCGCAGGAAGAAGTCGAACAACTCGTCGCCGAGGGTCTCCCGCACAAGCGCGGAATGCTCCATCACCTTGACCGCCTCGGCGAGCGAGCCGGGCAGGGCGGTGATCCCGCGCTCACGGCGCTGCGTGTCGGTGAGCGTCCAGACATCGTCCGCCGAAGCCGGTGGCAGCTCATAACCGCCCTGGACACCCCGCAGGCCGGCTGCCAGCACCAGGGCGAAGGTGAGATACGGGTTGCACGCGCTGTCCGGCAGCCGGAACTCCACCCGGGTGGCGTTGGATTTGTGGAGCTTGTAGAGCGGAACCCGCACGAGCGCCGAACGGTTGTTGTGGCCCCAGCACACATAGGCCGGCGCCTCCAGCACCTCGCCGACCCGCTGGTCGCCGATGAGCCGCTTGTAGGAGTTCACCCACTGGTTGGTCACCGCGGTGATTTCGGCGGCGTGCGCGAGGAGCCCGGCGATGAAGGCCTTCGCCACCTTGGACAGCTGATAGTCGTCGGTCGGGTCGTGAAAGGCGTTACGGTCGCCCTCGAAAAGGCTCAGATGGGTGTGCATCCCCGACCCGGCCTGGTTACCGAACGGCTTGGGCATGAAGGTGGCGTAAATACCCTGCCGCAACGCCACCTCCCTGACCACCTGGCGGAAGGTCATGATGTTGTCGGCGATGGTGAGGGCGTCGGCGTAGCGAAGATCGATCTCCTGCTGGCCGGGGGCCACCTCGTGGTGGCTGAACTCCACCGAGATGCCCAGCCGTTCGAGCATGCTGATGGCCTGTTGCCGGAAATCATGGCTGATGTCATTGGGGGTCAGGTCGAAGTAGCCTGATTCGTCCACCGGCGGGGGCACCGGGCCACCCCGCTTCGGCGGCTCCCTGAGCAGGAAGAACTCGATCTCCGGATGGGTGTAGAACGTGAACCCCGCGTCGGCCGCCCTGGCCAGCGCGCTCCGCAGCACCCAGCGCGAGTCGGCGGCGGCGGGCGTGCCGTCCGGCATCACGAGGTCGCAGAACATCCGGGCCGTAAGCGGATGTTCACCGCGCCAGGGAAGCACCTGGAAGGTGGAGGGGTCGGGCCGGGCCAGCATGTCGGCCTCGTGTACCCGCGCAAAGCCCTCAATGGCGGATCCGTCGAAACCGATACCCTCCGCCAGCGCCCCCTCCAGCTCCGCGGGGGCGATCTCCACCGACTTCAGGTACCCGAGTACGTCGGTGAACCAGAGCCGAACGAAGCGGATGTCCCGCTCCTCCAGAGTCCGGAGAACGAACTCCTGCTGTTTGTCCATAGTGCCTCCGCGCTGAGGATGTGGACTCGACGATACGGGCCACCCGATGTGCTTATCCCGACCCTAGCGACTACATCCGTTCATCGCCGTGATGTTGCCTGGTAGCAACCCGTCCGCCAACGGCGTGTTACCTACCCCCCCGACACGGGACCTAACGGCCCACGCCGCGACCACCTACGCTGCAACCATGGCCCAGCTGCGGATCGCCCTCGCCCAGGTGGACACGACCGTCGGGGACCTCGCCGGTAACGCCGACCTGGTCAGCACCTGGACGAAACGGGCCGTCGCCGACGGCGCTCATCTGATCGCCTTCGGTGAACTCACGTTGACCGGCTATCCGCCGGAGGACCTCGTCCTGCGCCGCTCCTTCGTCGCCGCGAGCCAGCGGGCGCTGGTAGCTCTGGCCCGCCGGCTGGCCGAGGAGGGGTGTGGCGAGATCGCCGTCGTCGTCGGCTACCTCGACGCATCCGCGCAACCCGCGCCGAATGTGGGACGCCCGGCCGGTGAACCGCAGAACGCCGCCGCGGTGCTCTGGGGCGGCGAGGTCGTCGCACGTTACGCCAAGCATCACCTGCCGAACTACGGCGTCTTCGACGAGTTCCGCTACTTCGTGCCCGGCATGGCCTTTCCGGTGCTGCGGCTGCACGGGATCGACGTGGGCCTGACGATCTGCGAGGACCTGTGGCAGCAGGGCGGGCCGATCACCGTGGCCCGCCGGTCCGGGGTCGGCCTCGTCCTGTGCATCAACGGCTCCCCTTACGAGCAGGGGAAGTCCTTCCAGCGCGACGCCCTGTGTGCCGGGCGCGCCCGGGAGGCCGCGGCCGCCCTGGCCTACGTCAACCTTGTCGGCGGGCAGGACGAGCTGGTCTTCGACGGGGACTCCCTCGTCGTCGACGCCGCGGGGGAACTCGTCGCGCGGGCGCCGGTCTTCAGCGAGGCGCTGCTGATCACCGACCTGGACCTGCCCGCGRCCGGTTCCGGCCCGGCGCGGGCGGTGTCCGGGGCCGTTGACGCCGGGGCCGTTGACGCCGGGGCCGTTGACGCCGAGGACGGCACGACGATGACGGTGACGCGCACGGTACTGGCCGCCGARCCGCTGGCACCGTTCGCCCCCCTGCCGCCGGTCGTCGCCGACCGCCCCGAGCCCGCCGGGGAGCTGTACACCGCGCTGGTCACCGCCACCCGCGACTACATCCGTAAGAACGGCTTCTCCTCGGTGGCGCTCGGGCTGTCCGGCGGTATCGACTCCGCGCTCRTCGCGACCATCGCGGTCGACGCGATCGGCGCCGACGCCGTCCACACTGTCGCCCTGCCCTCGGGCTACTCGTCGGGGCATTCGGTGACCGACGCCGCCGAACTCGCCCGCCGCCAGGGCACGCGGCACGCCGTGGTGCCCATCGAGCCGATCGCCGCCGCGTTCCGCGCCGCCGCCGCCGCCCTCGGCGGGTTGCACGGCCTCGCGGACGAGAACCTGCAGGCCCGGGTACGCGGAACGCTGCTCATGGCGTTGTCGAACCARCATGGGCACCTGATCCTCACCACCGGCAACAAAAGCGAGCTGGCAACGGGGTTCTCCACCCTCTACGGAGACAGCGCCGGCGGCTACGCCCCCATCAAGGACGTCTCGAAGACCCGCGTCTGGGGGCTGGCGCGCTGGCGCAACGCCGCCGCGGAGAAGCGTGGCGAGGTGCCACCCATTCCCGAGGAGATCATCGTCAAGGCGCCGTCCGCCGAGCTCGCCCCGGGTCAGCTCGACTCCGACCGGCTGCCCGACTACGGCATCCTCGATCCCGTCCTGGACGACTACGTCAGCCACGACCGGGGCCGGGCCGAGCTGATCGCGGCCGGGCACGATCCGGCCGTGGTGGACAAGGTGATCCGGCTCGTCGACCTCGCCGAGTACAAGCGCCGCCAGAACCCGCCCGGGCCGAAGGTGACCTCCAAGGCGTTCGGCCGCGACCGCCGACTGCCGATCACCTCCCGCTGGCGCGAGAACCCGCCGGCCTGACCAGCCGCGCGGGCCGGGGCCAGCCGCGCGGCTCAGACCTGGCGGCGGCGCTCCACCGCGTCGAGGATCTCCGCGACGGCCTCGTCCACCGGCACGCCATTACGCTGCGTCCCGTCTCGAAAACGGAACGACACCGCACCCTGGGCGACATCGGAATCTCCGGCCAGCAGCATGAACGGCACCTTCTGCTTCTGCGCCGTACGGATCTTCTTCTGCATCCGGTCGTCGGAGGAGTCGACCTCCACCCGAAGGCCGTGTGCGGCGAGCCGCCGGGCGACCTCGTCCAGGTACGGCACGTGCTCGTCGGTGATCGGGATGCCGACCACCTGCACCGGCGCGAGCCACGGCGGCAGTGCCCCGGCATAGTGCTCCAGCAGGATGGCGAAGAACCGCTCGATGGTGCCGAACAACGCCCGATGGATCATGAACGGCCGCTGCCGGGTCCCGTCCGCGGCCTGGTACTCCAGGCCGAAGCGCCGCGGCAGCTGGAAGTCCACCTGGATGGTGGACAGCTGCCAGGTCCGGCCGATGGCGTCACGGGCCTGCACGGAGATCTTCGGCCCGTAGAAGGCACCGCCGCCCGGGTCCATCACCAGTTCCAGGTCCTGCTTCTGCGCGGCCTCCCGCAGCAGTTCGGTGGCCTGCGCCCACTCCTCGTCGGTGCCGACGGCCTTGCCCGCCGGCCGGGTCGACAGCTCCAGGTAGAAGTCGGTCAGCCCGAAGTCGCGCAGCAGCCCGAGCACGAACGTCAGCACGCTGTCGAGCTCGGTGGGTAGCTGCTCGCGGGCGCAGAACAGGTGCGCGTCGTCCTGGGTGAGCCCGCGCACCCGGGTCAGGCCATGGACCACGCCGGACTTCTCGTAGCGGTAGACCGTGCCGAACTCGAACAGCCGCAGCGGCAGCTCCCGGTACGACCGGCCCCGCGACCGGAAGATCAGGATATGCATCGGGCAGTTCATCGGCTTGAGGTAGTAGTCGGTGCCGCCGTCGAGCTGCATGGGCGGGTACATGCCCTCGGCGAACCAGTCCAGGTGCCCGGAGATCTGGTAGAGCTCCGACTTGGTGATGTGCGGGGTGTTGACGAACGAGTACCCGGCCTCGATGTGCCGGCGCCGCGAGTAGTCCTCCATCGCGGTGCGGATCGCGCCGCCCCTGGGGTGGAAGACCGCCAGCCCCGGGCCGATCTCGGTCGGGAACGAGAACAGGTCAAGCTCCGCGCCGAGCTTGCGGTGATCGCGCTTCTCGGCCTCGGCCAGCCTGGTCTGGTAGGCCTTGAGCGCGTCGCGCGACTCCCACGCGGTGCCGTAGATGCGCTGCAGCTGCGGGTTCTTCTCGCTCCCCCGCCAGTAGGCCGCGGCGGAACGCAGGATCGCGAAGGCCGGGATGGCCCGGGTGGTGGGCACGTGCGGCCCGCGGCAGAGGTCCTTCCAGCACAGCTCGCCGGTCTTCGCGTCGAGGTTGTCGTAGATGGTCAGCTCGCCCGCCCCGACCTCGACACTCGCCTCGGCGTCGTCGGCCGCCGTGTCACTCGACTTCAGCCCGATCAACTCGATCTTGTACGGTTCGTCAGCGAGCTCCGCGCGGGCCTCGGGCTCGGTGACGACCCGCCGGGAGAAGCGCTGGCCGGCCCTGATGATCGCCTGCGCCCTCTTCTCGATGGCCCTGAGGTCGTCCGGGGTGAACGGGGACTCGACGTCGAAGTCGTAGTAGAAACCGTCGTCGATGGGCGGCCCGATGCCCAGGCGTGCCTTCGGGAAGAGCTCCTGGACCGCCTGGGCGACGACGTGCGCGGTGGAGTGCCGGACGATCGCCCGCCCGGCCGGCGAGTCGATCATGATCGGCTCGACGACGACCCCGTCGGCGAGAACATGAGCGAGATCACGCTGCTGACCGTCAACCAGAGCCGCGATCACGTTCCGGTCGTCGGCGAACAGCTCGGCGGCCGTCGTCCCGGTCGGCACCACCCGCGGATCGCTGCGCTGGGCGTGCTGAACGGTAACGCGGACGTCGGACACCGAATCTCTCCTGTTGCGCTGGGAACACGGATGCGGGGATCGCGTCGCCGGTGCGTCGCCGGCCGGCAGGCGGCCCCGCGGCGGGCCTTCCTGGCCCGTTCGCGATGCTACTCGCGGACGCATGGTGCCCCCGGCGAGCGGGATGCTCAGCGTGACGGGTGCGGCTCAGCGTGACGAGCGTGGYTCAGCGTCACGCGGGCGCCTCCGCCGTCGGCCGCGCACCCTGCCGGCAGCGGATGCCACCGAGGATGGTGTCGACGATCTTCGCGATCCGCGTTCCGCTCACCTCGCAGTCACCACTCATGTACTGCCGATAGGCGACCGGCCCGACCAGCATGTCGACGACGAGGTCGACGTCGACGTCCGCGGCGAGTTCCCCCGATTCGATGCCGCGCCGGAGCATGGCGGCCGCTTTCTCCCGCGACGGCTCGATCACCTTCTGCGAGTAGGTGGCGAACAACTCCGGGTGCGTGCTCCGCTCGGCGACGAGCTTCGGCATGATCCGCCCGGACAACGACTGGAGGTTGTGCCGGCGCAGCGCGTTCAGCCAGGCCACCAGGTCGTCGCGCAGGGAGCCGGTCTCGACCGCGTCGAGGCTGTCGGCCAGGGTGTCCAACGCGTCCCCGATCAGGGCGTCCTTCGTTGGCCACCGGCGATAGACCGTCGCCTTGCCGACCCCGGCGCTGGTCGCCACCKCCTCCATCGACAGGCTCGCGAAGCCGACCGTCGCGAGCTCGTGCAGCGCGRCATCGATGATCGCCTCATCGCAGCGGGTGTCCCTCGGACGACCGGGAGCGCGGGAGACGCGGACCCCGGAGGGCACCCGGTCGGACGGTCGCCGAGGATGCGCAGCGCGCACGTCCCGGGTGGCCATCAGGCGGGACACCGGCCTGATCCCCCGCCCGCTCCGTCGCCGCCGTGCCGATGCATCCGCATGGAAAGGCCACCCGCCACCTTGATCGCGCCGCACGTTCTCGCCGCACTTCAAGATCAGCATACGTCCCAGCCGGTCAAGACGCATCCGTTTGCCATGGCAGCGGCGTGGCGTGCGTCGCGTTCCACCCCGATCGGGCCACGGTCCACCACGAAACCACCGCCCGAACGCCCCAGCCCGAACAGCCACCTCGGGGCTGGGTGGATCTGCTCCACCACGGGCTCTCCGCGTGGCGGCCGTTGGTGGCAGCATGAGGGGGACGCCGGGACGCCCAGCGCCCGGACGGACGTACAGGAGCGCTCATGGATGCTTCAGACACACCCACCCACCCGGCGCCCCACCCGGCGGACCCGGCGGCGACGCCCTACGGCGCGCCGACCACGCCGCCGCGGCCACTCCGGTCCCGTTTCACAGTGCGCGACGTCGCCGCGGCGAAGAACCGGGGCGAGAAGTGGTCGATGCTGACCGCGTACGACGCCACCACCGCCRCCGTCTTCGACGAGGCGGAGATCCCCGTCCTGCTGGTCGGGGACTCGGCCGCCAACGTCGTCTACGGCTACGACACGACCGTGCCGATCACCGTCGATGAGCTGCTGCCGCTGGTCCGGGCGGTGGTCCGCGGAGCACCGCACGCGATGGTCGTCGCCGATCTGCCCTTCGGGTCGTACCAGGGGGGGCCTGCCGAGGCACTGGCGAGCGCTACCCGCTTCCTCAAGGAGGGCGGGGCGCACGCGGTGAAACTCGAGGGCGGTTCCCGGGTGGTCCGGGCGGTGGACGCCCTGGTCGGCGCCGGCATCCCCGTTATCGGGCATCTGGGGCTGACCCCGCAGAGCATCCACACCATCGGGGGCTACCGGGTCCAGGGCCGCGACGAGGCCGGCGAGATCCTGCTGGCCGACGCGCTGGCGCTCGAGGCGGCCGGCGCGTTCGCGGTCGTGCTCGAGGTGGTTCCCGCCGATCTGGCCACCCGGGTGACGAAGGAGTTGCGCATCGCCACCGTGGGTATCGGAGCCGGCTCGGGATGCGATGCCCAGGTGCTGGTCTGGCAGGACATGGCCGGGCTGAGCGGCGGCCGCACGCCACGGTTCGTCAAGCGGTACGCGGATCTGCGCACGATTCTCGCGGACGCCGCCCGAGCCTACCGCGCGGACGTCCGGRACGGCAGGTACCCGACGATCGAGCACAGCTACTGATCAGTCACCCGGCCGGCGGTGCCGGCGGCGCTGTCACCCCGGTCCATCGCCGGTCCGGGCCAGCGCCGCCGCGAGCACGGACCACGCATCGACCAGGGACGGGCCGTACCAGGTCAGCAGGCGGCCGGACACGCAGACCGCGGGCGCGCTGAAGGTCTCGGGCCCGTCCGACGGGCTGAAKGGGTACGGCTCGTCGGGCAGGACCACCAGGTCATGGGGCGGGACGGCCGCGGGATCGATCCGAGGGTAGCGGTCCGGCGAGTCCGCCAGCACGTTGTCGACCCCCAGTCGGCGCAGCACGTCGCCGGTGAAGGTGTCCCGGCCGACCGCCATCCACGGCCGGCGCCAGATCGGCACCAACGCCCGCCGTCGCGGTCCGGCGGCCGGCACGGCCCAGGCCTGCCGGGCGACGTCGAGCCAGCCGGGACGAGCCAACCCGCAGGCCAGGCGCAGCATCCGGTCCAGGCTCACCAGAGCCTGATCGACCGTGGTGGGGGCGGTGACCCACACGGCGAACCCGGCCCGGCGCAGCGCGGCGAGGTCGGGTTCCCTGTTCTCCTCGGCGTTCGCGCAGACCAGGTCCGGGGCCAGGGAGACGATGGTGTCGAGGTCGGGGTTCTTCGTCCCCCGGACCCGAGCGACGGCCAGCCCCGCGGGATGGCTGCACCAGTCGGTGGCACCCACCAGCAGACCGGGCGCGGTGACGGCGATCGACTCGGTGAGGCTGGGAACGAGCGAGACGATCCGTTCCACCCGCGCCGGAACCGCCACCGGGTGGCCCAGGTCGTCCCGGGGGGCCGTCCCCGCCTCTCCTTCCCGCCCATTCGCCACCGCGGCCACATCCAAACGGGCCACATCCAAACGGGCCACATCCAAACGGGCCACGTCCGGACGTAGCCCGTCCGGACGCCGCTCAGACATCGGTGACCCGCAGGCCGGCGTGTGACTTGTACCGGCGATTGACCGAGATCAGGTTCGCGGTCAACGCCTCGACCTGACCGGCGTTGCGCAACGCGCCGGCGTAGATGCCCCGCATGCCGGGAATGCGCTCGGCGAGCGCGGCCACCAGATCGGTGGCGGCCCGATCRTCGCCGAGGACCAGGACGTCCGTGTCGATCTTCGTGACCGCGTCATCGGCCAGCAGCACCGCGGAGACGTGGTGGAAGGCCGCCACGATGGTGCTGTCCGGCAGGACGGCGGCCGCCTGCTGCGCGGCGCTGCCCTCGGGCACCGCGAGCGCGAAGGCACCCCCCTTGTCGAAGCCGAGGGGGTTGACGCAGTCGATCACGATCTTCCCGGCCAATGGCTCCCGCAGGGCGGCCAGGGTCTGGCGATGGCCCTCCCAGGGAACCGCGATGATGACGACATCGGCGCGCTCGGCGACCGTGGCGTTGCCCGCGCCCTCGATGCGCAGGCCGGGGCGCGCGAGCGCGGCCGCGGCCTGCTGGCCGCGTTCGGTCGAGCGGGACCCGATCAGTACGAGATGGCCGGCGGCGGCGAACCGCAGGCCGAGGCCCCCGCCCTGCGGACCCGAGCCGCCGAGGATACCGATGGTCAGCGCGGGGACGTCCGGCCGGACGCGGTCAGTCGAAGCCACCCTGCCATCCTGCCCGATCCGGGCTTTGGCCGCCCGGCTGCGTGACACCCGTGAAAGCGTTCCCAGAACGGTGGGAACCAACCCGTTCACCCTCCGACATGACGATGCATGACAAGTACACCCCCTTGCGGACAGCTCCTTGCAATGAGGGACTATGCAGAGACAACGGGACAGCTACGTGCCCGATTTTTCCGAGCTCRCCCCCCGCGGGGAGATCCGGATCGACCGGGTCCATACACGTCGCCACCGGCAGAGGAGCAGCCCACGTGACTGACAGCTACAGCTCTTGGACCGCGACACTTGGTGAGCGAGTAGACACGAAAAGCGAAACCGCCGGTACTTCCAGGAACCCCGCGCGCGCATTGGTCTCAGATGGGCCGTACCGTTCCGTTTCACACACATCGAGCAGATCTTCGGAGTCAGGCGAGAGAGGTCGAGCAATGGCGGACGTGTCGGTTCGCTTCGCGATGACAAACGACAGCGAAGTGGTGCTGAACCTGTCGCTGCCGCAGGCACTGCGCCTGATGGAAGCGATCGCCCGCAAGGTGGGCGAAACCCTGGCCGAGCGCAGCACGCAGACGGTCGGCGGTGTCGGCGGTGTTCCCGCCTCGRCCCCTTCCAACGGGATGCCCAGCCTGGGGCYGTACACCCCATCCTGAGCATCCACGTGCCGCGCCGGTCCACCTGTCCCCACGCGACGGCATCGCGCCACTTGGCGCGTTCTCACGGGGACAGTCCCGGGTGGACATCCGCCCGGGACACCGACCATCGCTCAGAACCGGGGCGGTGCCCCGGCGAAACTCACGGGTCCGTCATGCACGGGCCCGTCACGCACCGGTCCGTCCGCGGGCCCCAGGTCCGGGAGTGGTGACCGATCGAGCCCAGGGCCGCGCCCAAGGCGCGTGGATGCGAGGCCGCGTACACCTCGCGAAGCCGGTCCACCGTCACCAGGGTGTAGATCTGGGTGGTACTGACCGAGGCGTGTCCCAGCAGCTCCTGCACCACCCGGACGTCGGCGCCGCCGTCGAGCAGGTGGGTGGCGAAGGAATGGCGCAGCACATGGGGTGAGACCCCCTCCACACCGGCCGCGAGCGCCGCCGTACGCAGCACCGACCACGCGCTCTGCCGGGACAGGCGATTACCGCGGCGGGACAGGAAGACCGCGGGCCCCGAGCGGGGGGCGACCAGCGTCGGCCGCCCCACCCGCAGGTAGTCGGCCACCGCGGCGATGGCGTACCGACCGAGCGGGACGATCCGGTCACGTCCGCCCTTGCCATGCAGGCGCACGGAGGCGGCCTCCAGATCGAGATCGTCGACGTCGAGACCGACGGCCTCCGAGATCCGGGCCCCGGTGCCGTAGAGAAGCTCCAGCAACGCGGTCGCTCGCAGACGACGGACGGCCTCGGCCGGTTCCACCGGCTGCGGTCTCCCGGACGGCGGCGGGGATCCCGGCGGGGGCGCACCCGCGGCCGCGGCGAGGACGGCCACCACCTGGTCGATGCTCAGGGCCTTCGGTAGCCGCCGGGGAGGCGTCGGCGGTCGAACCGGCCGGGACACGTCCTCGGGGACGTCACCCTCGTCGGCCGCGAAGCGGTGCAGCGACCGGACGGCGACCAGCATCCTCGCGACCGACGCCGCGGCAAGCGGCGGGTGCGTGTCGTCACCGGTGCGCAGCACGGCGGCGAATCCGGCAACCTCCGCCTCACCGACCGCGTCCAACGAGGGCAGACCGCATGCGGAGAGATGATCACAATAGCGGCGCAGGTCGCGACGGTAGGCGAGTACCGAGTTGCGCGCGAGTCCGCGTTCGCCCTCCAGATGGTGGAGATAGCGCTCGATGACGCCGGCAGGCGTGCCACGCAGCTGGGACAGCTGGGACCCGGCTCGATGATCCGCAGGCCGGGGCGGGTCGTCCGGGCCAGCCAGGTCGTCCGGGCCAGCCAGGTCGTCCGGCYCAGCCAGGTCGTCCGGGCCGGGCCGAGGTGCCGACGGACGATGATCCAAGGACCCGCCGACGCCGGATGCCGAGGCCGCGGGGGGGCGCAGCCGGAATACCCGGTCGCCGTCGGTGACTCCCATCATCGAACTGATAGTAGGACCTGCCCCCCGTTCTCCGTTGGTGCCTATCCACATACCGCGTTTCCGCGGCTATCCTGGCGACTTGTGCGGGCGGGCAACGGGTCGTCACGGTACGCCGCACGGCTGGGGGTCGTCATCGCCATGCTCGTCATCCTCACGGGCGCGGGCTGCGGCGGCGACCAGCACGAGCCGTCCGGGGCCGCGATCCCGGCCCGCCCCGGTTCCCAGAACCGGGGCACGGCCGTCTCCGGCGGCCCTTCCGTCTCCGGTTCGGCCCCCGGTTCGGTCGATGACACGCCCGCAGCCGCCACCCGCACGGTCGAGGGCTACTTTCACGAGATCAACGAGGCCGCGCGGGCCGGTCGGGTCGCGGTTATCGCGCCGACGGCGCTCGGTGGCTGCCAGCCCTGCGCCCTCGACGTCGGGGTGACCCGCTCGCTCCAGCAGCGGGGGCTGCGCGCGGACGGGCCGGCCTATCAGCTGAGCGACGTGCTCGCCCGGCCGCGGGTCGGGCTCGTCACCGAGGTGGACTTCACCGTGCGGACCCGGGCGGTGGGGCTGCTGGACCCGGCGGGCCGGCGGGTCTCCGACGCCCCGGCCGTGCCGACCCGGGTCGGCACGGCCGAGCTGTCGCTCACCGACCACGGCTGGCGTATCCAGACCCTGCGCTACGCCCCGGCCCAGGCATGACCACCGGCCCGGGGACGACCGGCCCGCACGCGACCACCGCCGCCCGCACGACCACCGCCGCCCGCACGACCACCGCCGCCCGCACGACCACCGCCGCCCGCACGACCACCGCCGCCCGGCGCCGCACGATCCCGCGCCCGGCGCTGATCGCGGTCGGCGCGCTGCTACTGGTCGGCCTGACCGGCCTCGCCGGCGGCGCGACGCCCGCCGCCGCGGCGCCCGGACGCACCGTCCCGGTGCCCTGCGTCGGCGCGCTGTGGGGTACCTGTGACACTCGGGCCACGGACAACGGCTACCAGTACCGCTACCACGACGGAGCGCTGGAGCGCGTCGGGATCCCGACCGGCTCGGGGGCCCGGCGGAGCGCGGCCTGCGGCCAGGACTGTCCGGACGACCCGGCGGCCGTCTGTGACCTGCTGACCGCGGTCGGGCCGGATCCGGCGATGGACGCGCAGGCGCGGGCCCAGTACGACCAGGCGGTGGCGGGCTGCTTCAACTACCTGCTGCCCGCCGGCGCGGTGCCGATCGCCCAGGTGCAGGCCGCGCTCGCCAACTACCTGCGCGAGAGACTCCTGCCGAAGCCGTCCATCGTCATTGCGCCGTCCGGCCGCAGCTTCGCGAACCTGGCCACGATCCTCTACACCCCGGTGCCCGACTCGTTCACGTTCAACGTCGACCAGCCGGTCGTGGCGACCATCAGTGCCGTTCCCCACTATCACTGGGAGTTCGGCGACGGCGAGACCGGCCCGGACGCTCCCGGCCGGCCCTACGACCCGGCGATCTCACCGCGCGATCATCCCGAGGCCTACGTGGCGCACGGCTACGCCCGGCCGGGCCGGTACCAGGTGACCCTCGCGGTGACCTGGGATGGCACGTTCACCGTTCCCGGGGTCGCGCAGGCGTTCCCGATCGCCGCGGTGACCCTCGCCGCCGCGGCGGGCCTCGTCGTCGACGAGGCCGCCGGCGTGCTGGTCCACAACGACTGACGCCACCGCGGGACCGACGCCACCGCGGAGAAACGGGGGCCGCGGCGCGGCGGTGGCTCAGCCGCGGTGGGCGGGACGAGCGGGCCAGGGTGCGTCGGGTGGGCGCAGACCGGCGTAGTTCTCGGCGCGTGCCCGGGCCGTGGCCAGCAGCCCGATGACCGCCATCGCGTTGGTGATCTCACCGCGCAGGACCCGTTCGACGGCGTCGGTGAAGTCGATGCGGGCGAGACCCATCTCGGCCTCCTCGTGCACCGGCACGTACCGCTCGGCGGCCGGGATCTCGTGCAGCCCGCGGGCCAGGAAGAGGCGGTAGGCCTCGTCGGTCATCCCTGGCGAGGCCCACACGTCAACCAGCAGATCGTAGCGGTCGGCGCGCAGCCCGGCCTCCTCGGCCAGCTCCCGCGCGGCGGCCGAGGACGCCGGCTCGCCCGGCACGTCGAGAATGCCGGCGGGCAGCTCCCACAGCGGACCACCGACGGGATGACGGTACTGATGGACCATCACCACCCGATCGGCCTCGTCGAGGGCGACCACCCCCACGGCGCCGGGATGCACCACCACATCACGCTGCGAGATGTCGCCATCCGGCATCCGCACCTGATCGCGGCGGACGGAGATGACCCTCCCCTGGTAGGCCAGGGTGCTCTCGGTGACCTCGTACCGGTGCGGGGTCGCCGTCACGGGGACACCAGCGCGGCGGTGCCGTTGGAGCTGACGCTCGGCCGGGACGCGCTCGCGCCCCGGCGGATACTCCCGCCGGATCGACCAGCCGTGACGCCGCGGGTCTGCGCGGCGCCGTTCTCCGGGACGCCGTTCTCCGGGGTGGGGGCGTCCTCGCTCGGCAGGTCCACCGGCAGCATCCCGCGGCGGCGGTCCGCATGCGCGACCGCCGCGGCGACGAGACCCCGGAACAACGGATGGGCCCGGGTCGGCCGGGACCGGAACTCCGGATGTGCCTGGGTGCCGACGTAGTACGGATGCACATCGGCGGGCAGTTCGACCACCTCGACCAGGCGGCCGTCCGGTGACGTCCCGGAGAAGACCAGCCCGGCGGCGGCCAGCCGGTGCCGATAGTCGTTGTTCACCTCGTACCGGTGCCGGTGGCGCTCGGCGACCTCGGCGGCGCCGTATTCACGCTGGGCGAGCGTGCCGGGCGCCAGCACGCACGAGTACAGGCCCAGTCTCATCGTGCCGCCCATGTCCCGGGTGCCGGCCACCACCTCGTGCTGGTCGGCCATCGTGGAGATCACCGGGTGGGGGGTCTCGGGGGCGAACTCGGTGGAGTTCGCCGCCTCCAGGCCGGCGAGACTGCGGGCCGCCTCGATGACCATGCACTGCAGGCCGAGGCAGATACCGAGGGTCGGAATGCCGTTCTCGCGGGCGTGCCGCAGCGCGGTGAGCTTGCCCTCGATGCCCCGCACCCCGAAACCACCGGGAACGATGACCCCGTCGATCCCGTCGAGCAGGGTGGCCGTCGCATCCGGGGAAGAGCACTCGTCCGAGGTGACCCACCGCAGGTCCACCCGGGTGTCGGTGGCGAAGGCGCCGGCGCGCAGGGCCTCGGTCACCGAGAGGTAGGCGTCGGGGAGATCCACGTACTTGCCGACGATCGCGATCGTCGCCGTGTTGGCCGGGTGGTGCACCCGCCGCAGCAACGTGTCCCACTCCGTCCAGTCGACGTCGCGGAAGGACAGCCCGAGCCGACGCACCACGTAGGCGTCGAGGCCCTCGCGGTGCAGCACCCGGGGGATGTCGTAGATGGAACTCGCGTCCGGCGCCCCGACGACGGCCTCGTCATCGACGTCGCACATCATCGYGATCTTCTTCTTGAGCGAATCGGGCAGCGGCCGGTCGGACCGGCAGACCACGGCGTCGGGCTGCAGGCCGATGCTGCGCAACGCCGCGACCGAATGCTGGGTCGGCTTGGTCTTCAACTCTCCGGAGGGGGCGAGGTAGGGGACCAGGCTCACGTGCACCGTCAGGGCGTTGTCCCGACCGACCTCGTGGCGTACCTGACGGATCGCCTCCAGGTAGGGCAGCGATTCGATGTCCCCGACGGTCCCGCCGACCTCAGTGATCACCACGTCGACGGAGTCATCGGCCAGCCGCCGGATCCGGTCCTTGATTTCGTCGGTGATGTGCGGGACGACCTGGACGGTCTGGCCCAGATAGCCGCCGCGGCGTTCCCTGGCGATGACGGCCGAGTAGACCTGACCCGTCGTCACGTTGGCGCTGCCGTCGAGGCTGACGTCGAGGAACCGCTCGTAGTGGCCGATGTCGAGGTCGGTCTCGGCCCCGTCGTCGGTCACGAACACCTCACCGTGCTGAAACGGGTTCATCGTTCCCGGGTCCACGTTGAGGTAGGGGTCGAGCTTCTGCATCGTGACACGAAGTCCACGAGCCTTGAGTAGTCGACCAAGGCTCGACGCGGTCAGTCCCTTGCCGAGACTGGACGCAACCCCGCCGGTGACGAAGATGTGTTTGGTGATATGCGCCTGACCCACCCGAAGCTCCCGTGGTTACGCCGCCRGTCCGGCCCCGGCGCCTCCACGGGACTTCACGGTAACAGCTCCCCCGCGCGACGCCTCCAGCGCAATGCGGGGACTCTGCCATAAGGGTGAGTCATGGCCCTCGGTTATCACCTTCGGTGACTGCCTGGACCACCGCAGGATGTCCGACCTCCCGACCGCGGTGGCACTACGGCAGCGCCTTGTCGGCCTCCGCGGCGGCGAGCAGCTCCTCGGCGTGCCCACGGGCCAGCGGGCTCYCCTCCTGGCCGGCGAGCATCCGGGAGAGCTCCCGCACCCGGCCGGCGTCGTCGAGCGTGACGATCCCGCTACGGGTGACCGATCCGTCGTCGGCCTTGTGGACCACCAGATGACGGTCCGCGAAGGCGGCGACCTGCGGCAGATGAGTGATACAGATCACCTGATGGGTGCGGGCGAGGCGGGCGAGGCGCCGGCCGATCTCCACCGCGGCCCGGCCGCCGACCCCGGCGTCCACTTCGTCGAAGACCATGGTCGAACCGGTGTCGGCGGCGGCGAGGACGACCTCGATCGCGAGCATGACCCGGGACAGCTCACCGCCCGACGCGCCTTTCTGGACCGGCCGCGGCGGCGCCCCGGGATGCGGTATCAGCCGCAGCTCCACGTCGTCGACGCCGAACGGTCCGAACGCGACGACCCGCAGGCCGACCGGCAGACCGGCTGGATCGTCGCGCTGCGACACGGCGGCCTCCACCCGGGCCCGGGGCATCGCGAGCCCGGCGAGCTCGGCGGCGACCGCCGCACCGAACCGGGCCGCCGCCTTGGTCCGGGCCTCGCTGACCTCCTCGGCGAGCCGGGCCAGCTCGGCGGTCAGGCTGTCCCGCCGGGCGGTGAGCGCCTCGACGCTGTCCCCGGCGCCGTCGAGTTCCAGCAACCGGCGCCCGGCCTGGTCCGCCCAGGCCAGCACGCCGTCAATGCCGGTGCCGTGCGCCCGGGTCAGGCTGGTGAGGGCGGCCTTGCGCGCCTGGGCGTCGGCGAGGCGCACCGGGTCGGCATCGATGCCCTCCGCGTAGGAGGCGAGGTCCGCGGCGACGTCGGTGAGCAGCATCCCCACCTCCGTGAGCCGCGTGCCGAGGGCAGCGAGCTCGGCGTCAAGGGCGGACTCGCCGGCGATGACCCGCTGGGCCGCGGCCACCAGATCGACCGCACCGGGCTCGTCCGACCCGGTGGCCGGATCGCTCATCAGCGCGGCGTGCGCGGTCCGCGCCGCCCGCACCAGGGTCTCCGCGTGCTCCAGCTTGGTCAGCTCGGCGTCGAGGGTGACGTCCTCACCGGGGCTGGGGGCGATCCGTTCCACCTCGTCCAGGCCGATGCGCAGCAGCTCCGCCTCCTGCTCGCGTTCACGCACCCGGTCGGTGATCTCGGCGAGCTGCCGACTGACCCGGGTCAGCTCCCGGTACACACCGCCGTAGCGGGCCAACGGCCCGGCGACGGCGGAACCGGCGAACCGGTCCAACGCGTCACGCTGGGTGGACGGCTTGAGCAGGCGCTGCGCCTCGGACTGGCCGTGCACGGCGATCAGCTCCTCGGCGATCTCGGCGAGGACACTCGCCGGAACCGAGCGGCCCGCGACCTGCGCCCGGGACCGGCCCTCCGCGGTCAGGGTCCGACCGACGACGAGGACGGCGCCCCCCGGATCCTCGTCGAGGTCGCCGCCGACTTCGCGGACCCGGGCCGCGACAGCCGACTCGGCACCGATGACGAGCCGACCCTCGACAAAGGCGCGATCGACCCCGGGCCGGACCAGACCGTAATCCGCCCGCCCGCCGGTGAGCAGTCCCAGCCCCTGGACAATCATGGTCTTGCCGGCTCCGGTCTCGCCACTCACCACGGTGAGGCCGGGAGCGAGGTCGAGGGCGGCATCGTCGATGACCCCGAGGCCGCGGATGCGAATCTCCTCGAGCACGCCCCGAACTCTAGCGTCACCAGGACGGAGGCCGATATCGCAGAGGCGGAAGATCCGACATCGCTGTCCCCGCGTCGCGGCGAAGCCCCCCGACAATCACCCCAGGAAGCTCGCCGAAGGCGAGCTGACGGAAACCCCGAACGGCGCCCAGGGCCAGGGGTCCCCGCGTCGCGGCGAAGCCCCCCGACAATCACCCCAGGAAGCTCGCCGAAGGCGAGCTGACGGAAACCCCGAACGGCGCCCAGGGCCAGGGGTCCCCGCGTCGCGGCGAAGCCCCCCGACAATCACCCCAGGAAGCTCGCCGAAGGCGAGCTGACGGAAACCCCGAACGGCGCCCAGGGCCAGGGGTCCCCGCGTCGCAGCGAAGCCGCTACGCGGGGGAGGCACGCTGGTTGCGTCCCCGCCAACCTTCCACCGGAAGGCCGAACTTGGCAACAAGACGATCAGTGAACGGCAGCGGGTGCACCACGGCGAGCCGCACCGGTCGGCGGCCGCGGACCACCTCGACCCGCGACTCGGGGGGCACCTCGACGGACCGCCGGCCGTCACAGTAGAGGACCGCGGGCACCGGCGGCAGGATCTCCACGGCGACCGCGGAGGTCGGCGCCAGCACGAGCGGCCGGGCGAACAGCGCGTGCGCGCTGATCGGGGCGACCAGCAGGGCCTCGACGCCCGGYCACATMACCGGACCACCGACCGAGAAGGCGTAGGCGGTGGATCCGGTGGGCGTCGAACAGATCACCCCGTCGCAGCCCCACCGGGACAGCGGACGCCCGTCAATCTCCAACACGCATTCCAGCATCCGAGCGCGCTCGGCCTTCTCCAGGGACATCTCGTTGAGCGCCCAGCCGGTATAGGTGACCTCGCCACGCCGCCGGACCGTGACGTCTACCGTCATGCGTTCCTCGACCGTGTAGTCCTTGCGGACGACGTGCTCGATGGTGGATTCCAGCGCGTCGGGTTCGGCCTCGGCGAGGAACCCGACATGCCCGAGGTTCACGCCCAGCAGCGGGGCGTCAGCGGTGCGGGCCAGCTCCGCGCCGCGCAGCAGGCTGCCGTCGCCGCCGAGGACCAGCACCAGTTCCACCCCGACGGCCGCGTCGGCGTCGTGCGGCACGCTGTTGGCGGCGGTCAGGTCGAGCATCTCCGCCTCGTCCCGCAGCACCCGCGGCGACACCCCGGCGGCGGCCAGGCCCTCGATGACCCGATGGGCGCTCTCCCGGACCACCGAGCGGCGGGGATGGGTGACGACGAGGATCTCCCGCGTCATGCCCGGCGCCCCGGTCCCGCGGGGCCGGCGGCGATCGCCCCGGCCAGGACGTCCGCGTCGAGCGGTGGGGCCCCGGCGGCCAGCCACAGCAGGTACTCGACGTTGCCCGCCGGGCCGGGCAGCGGACTCGCCGTGACGCCACGCACGCCGAGATCCAGCATGGCCGCGGACGCCGCCACGTCGTGGACCGCCTCGGCGTGCAATGCGGTGTCACGCACCACCCCGCCGGGCCCGAGCCGCTCCCGGCCGACCTCGAACTGGGGCTTCACCAGCAGCACGAAATCGGCATCCGGGACCGCGCAGGCGCGCAGCGCGGGCAGCACCAGGGCCAGCGAGATGAACGACAGGTCCCCGACGACCAGGTCGACGCGGTCACCGATCTCGGCGGGCGTCAGGTTCCGGGCGTTGGTACGGTCGAGCACGCGGACCCGGGGGTCGCAGCGCAGCCGCCACAGCAACTGCCCGTAGCCGACGTCCACGGCCACGACGGTCCCCGCCCCGTACCGCAGCAGCACGTCGGTGAAGCCGCCGGTGGAGGCACCGACGTCCAGGCACCGACGACCGGCCACGACCAGCGTGGGGCCGGTCGAACGCGGGATTTCGGCACCCGGCCCCGGTTCCGGCCCCGGTGCGGGGACCCCGAAGGCCTCGAAGGCACCCAGAAGTTTGTGCGCGCCGCGGGAGGCGTAGCCGGGATCGTCCCCCTTCGTCACCGCGATGGAGGTGGATCCGTCGACCACCGTGGCAGCCTTCGTGGCAGGAATGCCGCCGACCAGCACCCGACCCGCGGTGATCGCCGCAACGGCCTGCTCCCGGGACCGGGCGAGACCACGACGGACAAGTTCGCTGTCCAGACGTGTCCGGCGGGACATCGCGACCCCGGAGCGACTCACCGCGCCGGCCGGATCATGCCCGGCCCGGGCCGCGGCCCTCCCGTGGGACGCGCCCCGCAACGCGCCGGAACGGGCACGCCCGGCCCGGCCGCGCCCCCGACGCCCTTGACCTGGTCAGCACCCTTGACCTGGTCAGCGCTCCCGTCCAGGTCCGCCAGTGCCCCGGCCAACCGGCGGTTTATCTCCTCGAAGACCTCGACATGCGCGGCCGTCGGTAGGACGTCGAGCATGTCCAGCCGGCCGAGGGCGCCGCGAACCTCGGCAGGCAGATTCTCGGTGTTCACGTTGTCAGCCTCCCGCACTCACGGCCGCTGACGCGACGGACCCTGGCGACGTRCGTCATGCGACGAATCTCATGTCCTGTCCACTCCTCGTCCGGCCGGATCCGCCCTCGGCCGGCCCGGGACCTCACCCCGGGTCCGTCAGGACCACCGGAGATCGGCTCGCAACCGGTGTAAMCTCGCCCACCACGCGGGTCGTCCCGCCCGGAACACCTACTCTCACGCTAGTGTCCCGGCACGCCGGGCCGAGAGGGGCGCAGGTCGAACAGGCCGACCGGAACACCTACTCTCACGCTAGTGTCCCGGCACGCCGGGCCGAGAGGGGCGCAGGTCGAACAGGCCGAGAGGAGGACCGGCCGGGATGGCCGACAGGTCGCAGTGCGAGGCCGCGCTCCATGCTCTCGCCGCCCGCCTGGATGGGCTCTCCGCCGACGGCCGTCCCCCGCGCGCCCCGGATCGCGTCATCGTCTGTCGTATCCCCGATCTCGGCGCTGTCTTCTCCGGGGAGCTGCGCGACGGCTGCCTGCGGCACATTGGCGAAGGCAGCCGCGACGACGCCCAGATCACCCTGACGCTGGAGAGCGACGACCTGGTGGCGGTCGCCGAGGGAAGGCTTCCCGCGATGACCGCCTGGGCCAGTGGGCGGCTGAAGGTGGACGCGAGCGTGTGGGATCTGCTGCGGGTCCGCTCGCTGCTGTGACGATGCGCCTGTTCACCGACGATGCTCCAAGGCGCCGGGACTCAGGCGAGCGCCACGGGCTCCGGTGCCCGGGGCGCCGGAGCCATCAGGTCCTCGCAACCCGGTGGGCGTCGCGCCGCGATCGCGTGGACGGCGACGCCGCTGTCCAGGGCGGACCAGACCGTGGCGCAGGCGGCCCGCAGCCCGTCCAGCCCGTCGGTGCCGTCCCCGTTCCACGTGTCGTCACCCGACATATCCCGGTCTGACGCATCCCCACCGGAATGACCGCCGCCTGAACGATCGCCATCCGACGCGTCATCGCCCAGCCCGTAGCTTTCACCCGACCAGTGCAGCGTCCCCTCCTCGACCCGGCTGCTCCAGGCGCCGCAACGATAGGCGTGGTTCCCCAGCTCCGGGACGGCCTCCACCGGTGGCGCCGCCCGGAGCAGCCCGCGCAGGTCCGCGGCGAGGAAGTCGGGACGGTGCGGAGCGGGAGCTGCGAGCAGGTCTCCGGGGGTCGTCACCCCGGTGAAGACGAGCAGGGTCGGCGTCGACGTCCGGTGACCGGCCTCGATGTCGGTGTCGAGCCGGTCACCGACGATGAGGGGTATCCGGGCTCCGCTGCGCCGCATCGACTCGCGGTGCATCGCCGACTCGGGCTTGCCGGTCACCACCGGCTCGCGGTCCGTAGCGGCCCGCAGGAAGGCGATGACGGATCCGTTACCAGGCGCGACGCCCCGCTCGGTTGGCACGGTGCGATCGGCGTTGCTGGCGATCCACAGTGCTCCGGCCCGGATGGCATAGGCCGCCTCGGCGAGGCGGGCATAGGTGAGATCCGGGTCGAACCCCTGGACCACCGCCGCCGGATCGTCCTCGGCCGAGTCCACCGGGACCAGGCCCTCCTCCATCACCGCCTGTCGAAGTCCCCGCCCTCCGGTAATGAGCACCCGGGATCCGGTGCCCAGCCGTTCGGCCAGGACGTGYGCCGCTGCCTGCGCCGAGGTGACGACGTCCTCGGTTTGCGCCGGCACGCCGAAGCCGCGCAGGCGGGCGGCGACCTCGGCCGGCGGGCGCAGTGCGTTGTTCGTGACGTACACCGTGCGCATCCCCCGGCGGCCCGCGGCTGCGATGGTGCCGGCCGCGTGTGGCACGGCGGCGGCCCCACGGTTGACGACACCGTCGAGATCCATCAGGGCGACGTCGAACAGGTCGGCCAGCGGCCGGTCCGTCCCGCGCAACGGCCCGGGGAAGCCGCCGGAAGACACGGAGAAACCAGAGGACACAGAGGACACAGAGGAACCGGACAAGCCGCAGGACGACGAAGCGGAGGAGACCGCGGAAGGGCTGACTGACGGAGGGCTGGTTGACGTGGTCTCGTGCGCCGGCGCGGGCACGGCGGCCGGCCGGGTCATGCTCGAGCCAACGCCGCGCGGGCGCCACGCAGCGCGACACCGTAGTGTCGGATGTCGGGACGCATCGCCACGGCCAGCGCCAGATGCTCCACGGCCGCCCGGAGATCACCGATCTTGCGGGCGGACAGCCCGAGGCCGAACTGGGCGTAGTCGTCGGTGGGATGCCGGTCCACGATCCAGGCGAAAGTCTCCCGGGCCGCGCCGTACTGACCGGCGGTGAACTGTGCCCGGGCCAGCGCCTCCCGCACGCTCGGTGAGGCRGGTTCGGCCGCGACGGCGTGGGCCAGCAGCTGCACCGCGGCATTGGCGTCCCCGTGGCCGAGCAGCGCCATCCCCCGGGTGTACCAGTCGTAGACCTCACCCGCCGGTCCCGGCCGGGACCGGTCCGCACTGTCATCCACCCAGGACGTCACATCGGACGGCACCGAGCTGGATCTATCACGTCGTCTGCGGGCGGGCAGCCCACCGGGCGTCTCGTCCGGTACATCCCCCGGAGGGCCGGTCTCCTCGGACATCTTCACCTCCACGACACGGACGATCATCTGTCTCCTCGCCACACCAATCCTGAGCACCGGRCACGGACCTCRCGCCAGGCCACGCGCCGGACCTCGCGCCAGGCCACGCGCCRGGCCACGCGCCAGGCCACGCGCCGGACTCCGCCGCACCGTGGCGCCCTCGATGCGCATCACCRCCTCTCACCCGAGGAACACCGCCAGATCCGGAATCACTCCGTCCGGCTTCGCCACCGCGGGCGCCAAGCGCCAGGCACATCCTCGAGGTCCGCAGCTCCAGTGTCGCCGCAAAGCCGCCCAACGTACCTCGAGATCCCCATAACGATCAGGTGTGCGCTGTCCACCGTCCCGCCGCTCCGATGGCACGCTCGCACTACGGGAAGGTGGTGAAATGTTCCTCTCGCCCGGTCGGGCCGGCCGGAACACGGGCGGTCAGCAGCGAGGGCACTCCCGGGTCACACCGGGTCCGCACTCTCGGGGCCCTACGATGCGGCTCATGGTTGACGCCGATCGTCCCGTTCCCGCTCCGGCGGGTCTCGTGCTCGCCCCGTTCCGGGCCGCACGATTTCCGTCCTCCGGGCCGGACCTCGCCCCGCTGACCTCCCCGCCCTACGACGTCATCGACGACGCCGAACGGGCGGAGCTCCAAGCGCGCGACGAGCGCAACGTGGTCCGGCTCATCCTCCCCGGGGAGGACTACGACGGGGCCGCCCRCACGCTGCGGGCATGGCTGGACAGCGGAGTGCTGCGTCGCGACGAGAAGGCCTCCGTCTACGTCTACGAGGAGGAGCGGGCCGGCCACGCCCAGCGCGGGCTGATCGGGGCGGTCGCGCTGACCGATCCGGATGCGGGGATCATCCTCCCGCACGAGAACACCATGGCGGGCCCGGTCTCAGACCGGTTGGCGCTGACCCGCGCGACCCGCGCGAACCTGGAACCGATCTTCCTGCTCTACGCCGGCGGCGGCGAGACCAGCCGGGTGGTCTCGATGGTGATCGCCACGACGCCGCTGGTGGAGACGTCCACGGACGACGGGGTGACGCACCGGCTCTGGGCCATCGACGATCCGGCGGTCCTCACCGCCATCGCCGCGGACCTGTTGCCCCGGCGCGCGGTGATCGCGGACGGCCACCATCGGTACGCCACCTACCGCCAGTACCAGGCGGAACGGCACGCCGCCGGGGATGGTTCGGGCCCCTGGGACTTCGGTCTGGCCTTCCTCGTCGACGCGACCGTCTCGGGGCCCCAGGTGCACGCCATCCACCGGGTAGTGCGTGGTCTCGGGCTCACCGAGGCGGTGCGGCGGGCCGCCGAGGTGTTCACCGTGCGTCAGCTCGCCGGGCCCGGCGAGGGTGGTACCGCCGCCGGGGATGCCGGTGGCGTGGGGCCGGCAGGCGCGGACCCGGACGCGCTGGTGGAGGAACTGGCCAAGGCCGGGCAGGGCGGGCACGCGTTCGTGGTCACCAACGGCACCGCGGCCTACCTGCTCACCGAGCCCGACGCCGACCTGCTCACCCGTAGTCTGCCCCCCGAACGGTCGGCGGCCTTCCGTGGACTCGACGTCACCGTCGCTCATCTTGCGTTGATCGTGGACGTCTGGGGGTTGACGGACACGGTGGGCGTGGTCGACTACCACCACGACGCGCCGGCCGCGATCGCCGCGGCGGCTGCGGCGGGAGGTACCGCGCTGCTGCTCAACCCCACCCCGATCGCCGGTGTGACGGCCGTCGCCGAGGCCGGCGAGCGGATGCCGCGCAAGTCGACGTTGTTCACCCCGAAGCCGCGCACCGGACTCGTGCTGCGTCCACTCGACGACTGACCGGCGTACGTAGGACCGGCGTACGTAGGACCGGCGTACGTAGGACCGGCGTACACACGGTCCGTCTCCCCGCGGACCCACGGATACCGGGCGGAGTGGTCCTCGGCCGAACGGTCCTACCTCCCGGTCTCCGTCGCCTCGGCCTCGGGAGCAGCCTCGGTGCCGGTGCCGGTGCCATGATCAGTAAGATCATGGCCGKTGATGTCCTGATCGACGTTCRCCTCGGTCCCGGCGTCCGCGTCGGGATCGGCCCGATCCGAGAGCAGGAGATCCGCGCCGTCCTGGGCAGCCTCCTCGTCCTCCTCGGGGAGAGGCCGACCAGTCATGATCAGATACGCACGGGCGTCGGCGTCGGTCTCTCCCTCGTCGATCGCAGCCGTGGAGGTGAACCAGCGTGCGGCCTCCTCTGGACGACCGGCGGCAAGCAGCGCCTCGGCATAGGC
Organism: Frankia sp. CcI156; assembly: GCF_001983015.1. NCBI lineage: Bacteria > Bacillati > Actinomycetota > Actinomycetes > Frankiales > Frankiaceae > Frankia > Frankia sp. CcI156. Next base: position 2,429 of record NZ_MOMD01000048.1, on the reverse strand, counting down.
GTACCAGAGGCGGGCGGTCCACGGCGCGGGCGGCGTCTTGGCCGTGGCCAGATCCCGCAGCAACACGACGGCGGCCTCCGGCTGACCGAGGTCCCGGCGGGCCCCGGAGACGACGATGAGCATCTCCGCCCGAGCGGCCGGATCAAGCTGGTCGATCTGCGGATCCCGCAGGTAGGCGACGGTACGCTCCGGCCGGCCCAGTCCCCGTTCGCTGTCCGCCATCAGCGGCAGGTTGTGCGCGGAACCGTCCATCCGACGAGCGGCCCGAAGTTCCACCAGGGCCGTCGCGTACTCCCCCGCATGGTAGGCCGCGATACCGACCGCCTCGCGCACCGCAGGCAGGCGCGGCACCCGATCGGCGGCGGCGCKGGCGTGGGCGAGCGCGCGGGCGGGATCGTCGTCGAGCAGCAGGGCGGTCGCGACGAGATGGCGGGCGATCGTGTCGGCGAGCGACGATGGCAGCCCCCGAAGGGACCGGCGCACGTCGTGGTCCAGCAGGTCCGCGCGGGCCTCGTCGGGAAGTGGCGGAGCCGGCACCCGGGCCCGCCGGCTGCCCTGCTCAGTCTGATCAGTCCGGCCAGCCCGGTCGGTTCTGTCAGTCCGGCCAGGCCCGGTCGGACGGCCGCCGCGGGGGCCGCCGCGGGGGCCGCCGCCCCCGGGCCTGGAAGCCTCGGTGAACGGCCGGCCACGGCGCTCGGCGCGAGCGGCGCCGTCGCGGCGGTCCCCTCCACCGCTGGTGTCCCGGGGCCCCCGGGACTCCCGGCCTCGATCGCCGCCGGGCCGCGGGCCGGCCGAGCGCGTACCCGCGGGACGGTCGCCATCGGAACGCCAGACTCTGCCGTGAGTCGGCCGTTCAGGGCCGTCGTGCCGGGGCCGCGGGCCGTCGCTGCCGGCCCGGGCCTGCCCGGGCCGATGGGATACCGAGGAGTCGCGCCCCGGTCTGCCGTGGTCGGGACGGCTACTCGGCCTTCCGGACCGGCCGGTCTCCTCCGCTCCCGGCCGACCCCGACGCTCGCGCCAAGCCGCCTCGGCGGCGACCCGGTTGCGGGCGGAGGCTCCGCTCGCGCCCCGGTCACCGCTCGCGCCCCGGTCACCGCGCGGGCCGCCGGCTCGGGAAAAGCGCTCACCGCCAGCCGCCGGAGCACGCCCACCGCCGGTCCCCGTCCCCTCCGGACGCCGAGCCCCACCCGGGCGGCGGTCGACGAACGAGGCGGCCGAGGAGGAAGAGGAAGTGGCGGATCCCGCATCGCCCGCACGCGGCGATGCGCCGTACCGGGCGTTGCCGTACCGGGTGTTGGAGTCCGAACCCCTGGAGCGGTCCGGCCGGCCCTGGCCCTCCGGGCCGCGGCGGAACTGGCCCGCCCCGCCCCGCGTTCCTCCCCGCGCACCGCCCTGCCCGCCGCCGCGCGCACCCTGGCGCGCGCCCTGAGAGGGACCCCCCTGTCCGCGCGACGCGCCGGTCTCGGATCCGCCGCCCCGCCTTACGCCCGGGGCATCGCCACGCACCGGGCGCCCGGCGCGACGTCCCTCTGCCGGCGTGCCACGATCACCTGAAGCGTCCCGATCACGCCGCTGCGGGTGTGGGGACGTGAACGGCGTCGTCCCGCCTCGCTGACTGGATCTGTCTTCCCTCGGCATGACCGGCAACTTCCCTTTCATCCCGCAGGTACCGCGGTTGCGGCTGCGGGTCCCTCGTGATCCGGAGGCGCCCTCAGGCCGCCGGGCTTCCGACGCGGACACCACGGCGCCCGAGATCGTCGGCTGTGCTTCGGATGTTGCGTAGGTACGTCGGTCCGGGTTCACCCGGGTCCACGACGTTCACCCGGGTCCACGATGGTGCGGTGATGCCACAACCCTCAACGATACGACGTCCGGACCGGTGATGACCGGGTCCACCCGGTGACCATGCCGAAAAAGGGCGTGACAAAGGGTGTGGGGCTGTCTCCCTAGGGAGACAGCCCCACACTCGTATACGTCCGGCGGCGTCCTACTCTCCCACACAGTCCCCCATGCAGTACCATCGGCGCTGAAGAGCTTAGCTTCCGGGTTCGGAATGAGACCGGGCGTTTCCCCTTCGCCAAAACCACCGAAACACTATCCAGATATACCAGCCGAACCGGCCGTACACCCGAGAACCGCACAGTGGACGCGTAGCACCTTCGAAGACAAGCCCTCGGCCTATTAGTACCGGTCAGCTCCATGCGTCACCGCACTTCCACCTCCGGCCTATCAACCCGATCATCTAGTCGGGGGCCTTACCAGGCTACCCTGTGGGAGACCTCATCTCGAAGCAGGCTTCCCGCTTAGATGCTTTCAGCGGTTATCCCTTCCGAACGTAGCCAACCAGCCATGCCCTTGGCAGAACAACTGGCACACCAGAGGTTCGTCCGTCCCGGTCCTCTCGTACTAGGGACAGCCCTTCTCAAGTC
>NZ_MOMD01000047.1:0-65622 GCF_001983015.1 Frankia sp. CcI156 | reverse complement strand
CGGACCGGCTACTGACCCTCCTCAACCGCAACGACGGCAACGACGGCTACGACGACGACGTCACCCTCCTCCTCGCCCACGCCCGGCGGGGTCGGCGAGCTCAGACCGAGAGCAGCCCATGCTCCGCGCACCGGGCCGACCAACCCACCGGGGTGACCTGGACGACCATCCGCCGCCGGCAGGCTCGACAGTAGCGGGGTGGCTCCAGCTCGCGGGCCCGCCGGCAGGCCTCGTGGCTGCCCACACTGGCCAACTGACCGCAACGGTCACAAAACGCGGCGTCCATAATGGGCAGCTTAGGACATCGCCCGAGGCATCGGATCTCTCAGCCGCTACCCCGCCGAACAAGGACGATCAGGCGGYGGGGAGCGGCTCGACCACGGCGATCAGGTCACCGTCCTGGACGACGTCGCCCTCCTGCACCGCGATCCGGGCGACCGTCCCGCCGTCCTCGCTGATCACGGGGATCTCCATCTTCATCGAGTCGAGGATCACCAGGGCGTCACCGGCGCTCACCGGGTCTCCCACACCGACGACGACCTTCCAGACGTTGGCCACCATCTCAGCGCGGACTTCCTCGGCCATCAGGCTCCCTTCAGCGGCGGTGAATCTGGYAAGAGCGTAGTGCGCCGAGGCTGTCCGACCAACGTCCCTGGGCCCCGGATGTATCCGGGCCGGCACGCTGGGGCGACGCGACCGCCCGGTGCTGGGACTGTCGCTCATAACACCGCACACTACGCATGTGCTCGTACTTCTGGTGCTGACCCTGCTATGCGGTCTGGGCGTCGGCCTCGCCCGCGGCGGAACTCTCGGCGCCCTCGCCCGCATCGATGTCTCCCGACCATGGCTGCTCGCCGCGGCGGTCCTGGTGCTCGCGATCGGCCGACTCGTGCCCGCCCTGCACAGCCCGGCGTGGATCGCGGCCGCCGTGGTCACAGCCCTGTTCGCCAGCGCGAACAACCGCCTGCCCGGACTCGGTCTCCTGGTCACCGGTCTCATCTCCAACGCCGCCGTCATCACCGCGAACGGCGGCCAGATGCCGGTGTCGCGGTGGGGGGCCGACCACGCCGGTGTACCGATTTCCGACATCTTGACCTCGGCATTTCACACGCCGGCCGGGGATGGTACKGTCCTGCGCCTGCTCAGTGACATCATCCCGCTGCCCCTGCCCTGGACGCCCGCGGTCGTCAGCGTCGGCGACGTGGCGATCGCCGCGGCGCTGGGACTGTTCGGAACGCTGGCCCCCGTGCGGGCGTGGCGCACGTTGCAGGCCCGCCGCCACGCCAGGGCGGTACAGTCTCCGGCCCAGGGGAACCTCGGCGATGGCTCACCGGATGGGTTCGGCGACGCCGACGAGGACGACGGCCTCGACGGACCCGCCGGTCACCTCCCGTCGGTGCGGACTGGCACGATGACTGCACGTCGAAGCAGAACGGAGGGAGATTCCTGATGGCGAAGAAGAAGCGCAAGCGGCGCGCACGGGCGAAGAACAAGGCCAACCACGGCAAGCGCCCGAACACCTGAGCCACCCGGCGGGCCGTGGCAGCCACGGCCCGCCCCCGGGCTGCCCGATACTCCGTCCGGCCCCAGCTACTCCGGCGGGCCCCAGCTACTCCGGCCGGTACTCGGCGGCGTCGATCTCCACCCGGGCGGCCCGCAGCCGGGCGAGCAGGCTCGCCCGCAGCGACTCGGGCGCCCGCTCCCCGCCGCACTTACGGGCGACGAGCATCTTCACCTCGTGCTCCACCCCGAACTCGCGCAGGCAGGGGGAGCATTCGTCAAGGTGGGCCCGAATCAGATTCTGCTGCCCGCCCTCACACTCACCGTCGAGATACAGAAAAACCGCGTCGAGCACTTTCCGGCAATCGATCTCGTGTGGACCGCCGCAGCTCACGACGCACCGCCCTCGCCGTCGGCGGAACCGGCCGCCACGAGCCCACGGTCCAAGGCGTACTTCTCCAGGGACTTCCGCAGACCCCGGCGACCGCGGTGCAACCGGGACATCACGGTCCCAATCGGCGTACCCATGATCTCCGCGATCTCCTTGTAGGCGAAGCCCTCGACGTCGGCGAGGTACACCGCCATGCGGAAGTCCTCGGGCAGGGCCTGCAGGGCGTCCTTGATGTCACTGTCCGGCAGGTGTTCCAACGCCTCGGTCTCCGCGCTCTTGAGCCCACTGGACGTATGCGACCCCGCCTCGGCGAGCTGCCAGTCCTCCACCTGCTCGGTGGGGCTCTGCAACGGCTGGCGCTGCCGCTTGCGGTACGTGYTGATGAACGTGTTCGTCAGAATCCGGTAGAGCCAGGCCTTGAGATTCGTGCCCGCCTGAAACTGGTGGAAGGCCGCGAACGCCTTGACGAAGGTCTCCTGCACGAGATCCTCCGCGTCGGCGGGATTACGGGTCATGCGCAGGGCTGCCGCATACAGCTGGTCGAGGTAGGGAAGGGCGTCCTGCTCGAAACGGGCGCCTCGCTCCTCGGTGGTCTCGTCGACCAGGATCACTTCCTCACCGTCATGCTCCCCGGCGGCCCACCCCGCGTCCACCACACCTGACCGGGCGACACGCGACCGTCCTTCCAGAGCGGACGATACCCCGGCCAAAGCCGGAGCGCGCATCGGCGCAACGCTCGGCAAAGGCCGGCCGGCGGCGGTCCGCGCCTGCGCGGACCGCCGCCGGCCGGTGCTGCTCCCAGGAGTCATGAAGCCTCCGTGACGTCATCTGGCTGCCGGTTAGCTGTCGGCTGACTGCCCACACAACCGGATCAGCCCGCGGATGATTCCCGCAGCCGGCCCCGCAGCCAGAATGCGCCGACCCGGGCCGCTTCGGCCACGCCCTCGCCGGGCGGACGCGCATCCCGTCGGCGGGTCTGGAAGGAGTGGTCGGCTCCCGCGACGAGATGGATCTCGCGRCCGAGTTCCGGATCGGGCCGCGGTCGCCCGAAGGAGTCCCGCTCACCCTGGACGACGAGCACCGGGACGCCCGCGCCGTCGAGTTCGTCCTGCCGCGACGGCCTGGTTTTGCCTGCCGGCGTGGTTCCCGGTGGCTGGAGCGGGAAGCCGAGGGCGAGCACGCCGCACGCCTCGAGCCCGGCCGCGACCCGCATAGCCACCCGCGATCCCATCGAGGCGCCGGCGAAGGCCAACGGGCGCGGCGGGCCCAGCGCCTCGACCGCGGCGATCGCGACCGCGTCGAGCCGGGCCGGCCGGTCCGGCGCCCGCCGCCCGGCGACGCGGTACGGCATCTCCAGCCGCGCCACCTGCACCCCGACAGAGGTGAGATATGCCGCAAGTTGGACGAAAAGCGGCGTGTCCGTGCCAGTCCCGGCTCCGTGCAGGAAGAGCACCGTCGACTCCGCCGTGCCGGGAACCACCAGCAGCCGTCCGCCGTCCACAGCTGTGGGCGCTCCATCACCCGGGACCTGCCCGGGGTCGGCGGCGGTGGACGGCGAATCCGGTGCGCATCTATCCGCGCGAACAGGGAAGGACACGGCGTGGTCGAGCCTGGAATCTGTCAGACTTCCGCCTTGAGTGTGTGACTTACCTCGCATCATCGCCCCTCGAAGGGTAGGAACGTTTCATGCCGCCTGGCCCCGACGCCGATCCGGGTCCGTCTCGCGGACGAGCGAACACCCTGGTCTGCGAGGCTCCAGCCAACAGTGACGACCCATACTGGGCGTTCTACGAAGAGGTCGCGGCGGTCCAGCTCCGCGAATGGCTGCCGTCCCGGCCCGCGCGGGTGCTCGACGTCTCCGGCCCGCGGGCCCGCTTCGCCCGCCAGATGGTGAGCACCGGCCATCAGGTCGTCCGGGTGGTCACCAGCGCCCTGCCACCCGATCCGGCAAGCGGTCCCGGAACGCTTCTGCCGGTGGTGGGGGACCCCCGCTCGCTGGACTGGTTCGCTCCCGGTTCCTTTGACGCCGTCCTCGCCGAGGCTCGGGCGCTGTCGTTCTGCCTCGCCACCGAGACCATCCTGGAGGAGATCCATCGGATGCTGCGGCCGGGCGGCCAGCTGCTGCTCTGCGTCGATTCCCTGCTGCTCGGACTCGCCCGGCTCGCCGAACAGCACCGCTGGGCGGAGCTGTCCGACGTCCCGCGGGCGGACGTGGTACTCGTGCCGGCGGAAGACGGAACGATCACCCGGTGTTTCTGGCCCGAGGAACTTCGGGCACTGCTGACCAGCGCAGGGCTCGACGTGGACTGGATCCGCCCGCGCACCGTGCTCTCCGCGGAGGCGGTCAAGCGCGCGGTCGCCGAGGACGTCTCGTGCTTCCCCACCCTGGTACGCACGGAGGTGGAACTCTCCGCCGAGCGTGAGGGTGAGTCCATCGGCATCCATCTCATCGCCTCGGCCCGCCGGTCCGCCTAAGATCCGGCGCGGCGGTCGGTCCACGCGGGCCAGGGGGCGAGGCGTTCGAGGACGGCCGCGATTCCCAGGAGCCGGGCCTCGTCCCCGTGYCGGCCGGCGGGAATCGGGTGTCGGGAATCAGGTGGCGGGAATCAGGTGGCGGGAATCAGGTGTCGGGAATCAGGTGTCGGCCGGCGCATGTCACGAGGACGCGGTTGACCCGGGCCGTCGTCCGGCATGCTGTCATGGTGAGCATCCTGACGGGTAGCGAAGCCACCGGAACGCAGTCCGATCCGTGGCCGGCTCCACTCGCACGGCAACCGGTCGAGGCCGTCGTCGCGGTGCCCGGCTCGAAGTCCGGCACAAACCGGGCACTCGTGCTCGCCGCGCTGGCGAACGGAACCTCCCGGCTGCGGGGTGCGCTGCGCTCCCGCGACACCCTGCTGATGGCCGGGGTGCTGAGGACGTTGGGTATCGAAGTATCCACCGAGGGTCCCGACTGGGTCGTCCACGGCCACCCGACACCGAGCGCCGCACCCACCGCGCGCGCGGAGTGCGGAAACGCGGGCACCGTGGCGCGCTTCACCCCGGCACTGGCCACGCTGACCCGCGGCGACGTCGTCTTTGACGGAGACGCGCGGATGCGCGAGCGTCCGCTCACCCCGCTGCTCGGCGCGCTGCGCGAGCTCGGCGCCGAGATCGACGGCGACCGAATGCCCTTCACCGTGCACGGCCGAGGGCGGCTGCGTGGCGGCGAGGTGATCGTGGATGCCTCCCACTCCAGCCAGCTTGTCTCGGGGCTGCTCCTCGCCTCCCCGCACTACGACACCGGGGTGACGGTCGTCCACCGCGGGTCCCGGCTGCCATCGGCTCCCTACCTGGACATGACCGTCGCGGATCTACGGGCCGCCGGTGCCACGGTCGAGGTCGACGCCGTGTGCTCCCCCGCGGCCGGCCCGGTGGCGGACACCCGGCGCTGGCGCGTCGAACCGGGCCGGCCGRCCGCCGCGGACCGGACCATCGAACCGGACATGAACAGCGCGGCGGCCTTCCTCGCGGCGGCGGTCGCCACCGGCGGGCGGGTGATGATCTCGGACTGGCCGGAGTCGACCGAGCAGCCCGGCCGGCTGCTGCCCGATCTGCTGGTGGCGATGGGAGGCACGGCCCGGCGCACGTCGGCGGGCCTGGAGATCACCGGCGCCGGTGCCGTCCACGGGATCGACGTCGATCTGTCCGACTTCGGGGAAGCCGCTCCGATACTGACCGCCCTCGCCGTGCTCGCCGACTCGCCGTCACGGCTACGGGGCATCGCGCACCTGCGGCTGCAGGAGACCGACCGGCTGGCCGCCCTGGCCCTCGAACTCGGTCGCCTGGGCGCACGGATCACCGTCGCCGACGACGGGCTGGCGATCAGTCCGGCGCCCCTGCACGGCGCCCGGCTCGACCCGCACGCCGATCATCGGCTGGCGATGGCCTACGCGGTGGTCGGCCTCGTGGTGCCCGGGATCGTCATCGACGACATCGCGACGACCGGCAAGACGGTGCCGGACTTCCCCGAGATGTGGACGGCGATGCTGGACCAATGAGCGGCGCGACGCGACGCCCCCCAGGCCAGGCCGGCTGCCCCCCGGGTCCGACCGACAGCGCCGGCGGCTAGTCCGATGGCCCGCGAGCTGGACGAGGACGACGTCCGGGTCCGGCCGAGCCGGGGATCGCGCCCCCGGACCCGGGACCGGCCCGACCATGCCGAGGCGGTCGCGGCGGTGGTAGTGGGTGTCGACCGCGGCCGGTACACCTGCCGGCTCGACACGATGGCCGACCGCCTGGTCGCGGCCGTGCGCGGTGGGTCGATGCGCCGGACCTCCGTGATAGTCGGTGACCGGGTGGCCCTCGTGGGAGATGTCTCCGGGGCGGCGGGCCTCTTGSCGCGCATCGTCCGCCGCGAGGAACGCACGAGCGTCCTGCGGCGCACCCCCGACGACAGCGATCCGGTGGAACGCCCGATCGTCGCGAACGCCGACGTCCTGGTCATCGTCTGCGCGGTCACCGATCCGCCGCCGCGGCCCGGCCTGATCGACCGATGCCTGGTCRCCGCCTACGACGGCGGGCTCTCCCCGGTCCTGTGCCTGACCAAGACGGATCTCGCGGATCCGGCAGCGCTGGTGGACCTGTACCGCCCACTCGGACTCCCCGTCGTGACCACGCGCCCCGGTGGGGACCTGCGCGCGCTGCTGGAGCTGCTGACCAATCGGGTCAGTGTGCTGTTCGGGCACAGCGGGGTCGGCAAGTCCACCCTGGTGAACCGGCTGGTGCCGGCGGCGGACCGGGCGATCGGCGAGGTCAACGCCGTGACCGGCCGCGGCCGGCACACCTCGTCGGCCGCTGTCGCACTGCGGCTGCCCCAGGGGGGCACTGTCGTGGACACCCCGGGTGTCCGGTCGTTCGGGCTCGGCGCGGTGTCCCCGGACCGCGTGCTGCGCGCCTTCGAGGACCTCGCCGCGGCCGCCGCGCACTGTCAGCCCGGATGCCAGCACCTGGCGCCGYCCCCCGACTGCGCCCTGGACTCGGCGGTGCGGGACGGCCATGCCGACGCCGCCCGGCTGGCGAGCCTGCGCCGGCTGCTCGGCACCCGCGGAGCCTCACCTTGATCGCAATAGATCGGGAGATTGGTCACACTAACCCCGCCACCTGGTGTCCGGCGCCCGGGACCACCGACGCGCGGTGGGGCTCGGCTCGTAGTCTCGCAGGCGTGACCCCGCCTAACCCCGCATCCGTGAGCATCGAACCGACCGCGGACTCCGACACCGTCGCCATCGCCGACGATCTGGCCCTCGCGCTCAGCCTCGCGGACGCCGCCGACCGGATCACTCTTTCCCGATTCCAGGCAGTAGACCTGCACGTCGAGTCGAAGCCGGACAACACCCCGGTCTCCGACGCCGACACCGCCGTCGAGTCCATGATCCGCAAACGGCTCGCCGTGGCCCGGCCGGGCGACGCCGTGCTCGGCGAGGAGGAGGGTCTCGTCGGATCGGGCGCCCGCCGGCGCTGGATCCTGGACCCCGTTGACGGCACCAAGAACTTCGTGCGCGGCGTGCCCGTCTGGGGCACCCTGCTCGGACTCGAGGTGGACGGCGAGATGGTCGTCGGGGTCGCGAGCGCCHCGGCGATGAGCCGACGGTGGTGGGGAGCCCGGGGCACCGGCGCCTTCACTCGCGACGCCACCGGCGACACCCGTGCCCTGAAGGTCTCCTCGGTCACCAGCCTGGGTGACGCCTTCCTGTCCTTCGCCTCCGTCGAGGGCTGGCAGACCGCCGACCGGCTGGAGGAGTTCCTCCACCTCGCCGGCCAGGTCTGGCGGACCCGCGCCTACGGCGACTTCTGGTCGCACATGATGGTCGCCGAGGGCGCCGTGGACCTCGCCTGCGAGCCCGAGGTGTCGCTCTGGGACATGGCCGCGCTCCAGGTCATCGTCGAGGAGGCCGGTGGCCGGTTCACCGACCTGGGCGGGCGCCGGGGGCCGGGACACGGCACGGTGCTCACCACCAACGGGCATCTCCACAACGTCGCGCTGCAGTCGTTCAACGGCTCTTCATGATCGGTTTTGCGCATCGTGGTTCTCCCGCCCCCGGCCAGCGGGAGAACTCCCTGCCCGCGTTCCGTCGCGCTCTGGCCGGCGGGGCGAGTGGGCTGGAGTCGGACGTCTGGCTCGCCGCCGACGGCGTTCCGGTCCTGCATCATGACGGTGTGTTCGGCCCGCCCGGGCGGCGTCGGCGGATTCCCGACCTGACCGCCGACCGCCTGCCGGGGTGGCTGCCAACCCTCGCGGAGTTCTACGCGCAGCTGGGTACGTCCTTCGAGTTCAGTCTTGATCTGAAGGGCCCGCCGGGCAGCTGGGCGGACGCGGCGGCGGCCGTCGTCACCGTCGCCCGCGAGGCCGGTGGCGGCGAGGCCGCGAGGCGGCTGTGGCTGTGCGGCGGGCTCACGGACCTAGCGAAATACCGACCGCTGGATGACGACGTCCGGCTGGTGAACTCGACGTCGATCCGCGACATCGTCACCGGCGGCGGAATGACCGCGTACGGCGATGAACTCCGGRCCGTCGGAGTCACCGCCCTCAACCTGCGCGCGCGTGAATGGACCCCACCACGGGCCGGCATCGTCGGTGTTCTCCACGACCTGGGTATCGCCGTGTTCGGGTGGGATGCGCAACGAACAACCACACTGACCCGGCTAGCCGGCTACGGGCTCGATGCGGTCTACAGTGACCATCTACGCCGGCTGGTACGCGTGACGGKTGCCACCCGGGCATAGCCAGCAGAGGTGCCCRGTGACGCGACTGTCGTAGGTGCGCCAAGGTCAGACGAATTGGGTAGTCAACCAGGCGAAGTCGTTGATTCAGTTGTGCGCAGCGTGACGCGACTCCGGCACACCGTCATATCACTGCTGGTTAGGATAGCGCCGTGCAAGCTATAGCCGGCGTCGCCCTCGATCACCAGGGAAAGATCGGTTCCCCGAACCTGCGGATTGACCACGAAAGGGATAACACTCACTCCCGCGCCGGCAGCCGACGATGGCGCATCGTGGCACTTTCTTGACACCGGGATGGCGGGAGGCTGCACTCAGTCCTCCTCGGCGACTTTCAGCATCTGCTCCGGAAACCCGGTGCGTTCCGCCACATGCTCGACGGAGTATCCCTGTCGTAGCAGGTCACGAGCCTGTTCCAGGGTCCAGCCCCGACCGGGGTCGACCCGACGGACAACTACCTCACTCGCCTGGCGCCGTTCCTGGGGCCAGCTGAGTCGTGCACGGCGTGCCAAGGGTCGACCTCCGAGATTTGAGAGGACTTTGGTGTTACGCCACCAAGGATAGGCCATATTGACGTCGGCCTGCCCGTTGAACTCCACGATAGCGGGTGCCGACCAGTTAATGCAGACCCGCGCCGGAAGACAGCGCATCACGCGAAGACTCTGGCCCGAACAGGCGGCACGCCAAGAGGTACGAGAGTCCTTGATCCTCGGCTGGCCGGATCCATCGGTGACCGGGAAGACCTTCCGCGAGAGCGGTTCAGCCGAGAACGGCACCGACGCATCTCACCGGGTGACTTCCCGCAAGGCATGGCTATGGATGGCCAACCGGGTCGTGGATGCATAGCGGCTCCGCTCCGATGCGACGGGTCACCTCGGTGAACGTATAACGGCGGATCCCGGCCCCGCGGTGGCCGGCAGCCGTGCCCGTTTATCGGCTCCGGGTGAGGCCACGACCCRCGGCTTCCGCCGGGGCCGAACGCGCGCCCGACGGCTGGACGGCGGGCGCGGACACTTCCGTGGTCCTGGTCGAGCGGCCGTGCTCACGCAGCATCGTCCGCCACTGCTGCGGGGAGTGACTCGCCGGCCGGGTGGTCGCCAGAAAATCCTCGAGAACCGCCCGGAAGCGTTCGGGGTCAGTGTGATGGGGGAAATGCCCGGCACCGGAAAAGATCTCCAGGCGGCTCCCCGGCATCGCCTCGTGCGCCATCCACGCGTGCTCAACCGGGATGACGGCATCCCGGTCACCCCAGACGATCAGCGAGGGCATCCCGGCGGCGAGGTAGCACCGGTCCAGCATCGTGATGGACTGCCCACGCCCGTCCACCGCCGACCGTAGCGTGCGCAGGAACGCCGCCCGCGCGGTGGGTACGCCCAGCGAGTCGAAGACGTTCAGGAGATCGTCGGCGTCCCGCCCGAGATCGGTGTGCAGCAGGCGCAGCGCGTGCATTCCGGCCCAGCCGGCGACCCGCACCGGCGGCATGCCGATCAGGGAAAGCACCGCCCCGGCTCCGGGCACGGCCGCCGCCCGCAGCGCGGGATGCAGGTGCGGCCCGACCCCGCCGGTGGCGACCAGCACCAACCGCTCGCAGCGCTCCGGGAACTGGTAGGCGAACTGCATGGCCACCCCRCCGCCCAGCGAGTGTCCGACGACCGTGGCGCGCTCGACTCCGAGGATGGTGAGCAGGTCACGCATGCCGCACGCGTAGCCGGCCACCGAGTAGTCACCGCGCGGTTTGTCCGACTCGCCGTGTCCCAGCAGGTCGGGAGCGATGACGGTGTGCCGGCGGGCCAACTTCGGGATGATCGAGGCCCAGGTGCGCGCGTTGTCCCCGATGCCGTGGATGAGCAGTAGAACCGGCCCGCGCCCGGCCCGCAGATAGCACCGCCGGTACCCGTGGACCGTGACGAAGCGGGAGGTCAGCGGGCCCACCCGGGGCACGCCATGGGCACGGCCGCCCCCGGTGCTCGTCGTCCCGTCTGCCGATGCCACGACCGAGGCTGGATTCTTCCTCACTCGCCACCACCCACCCGCGACTCGCCGCCACCCACCTGCCCCCGCTCGAAGCACACCATCCTACTTCCACGGCCTACCCCGGGAGCCGGCCCGGGACTCGTACCCGCCTCCCCGCGCCCGACCGCTTCTGACCTGGTGGTCAGAACCTGATGGTCAGAATTCGATGTTGCTCATCACATGCTTGATCCTGGTGTAGTCCTCCAGGCCGTAGACCGACAGATCCTTGCCGTACCCGCTCTTCTTGAACCCACCGTGCGGCATCTCCGCCACGAGCCGGATGTGCGTGTTGATCCATACGCAGCCGAAGTCCAGCCGGCGGGCGACCCGCAGGGCCCGGCCGTGATCGCGGGTCCAGACGCTGGAGGCCAGGCCGTATTCGACCCCGTTGGCCCAGGCAACCGCGGTGTCCTCCGAGTCAAACCGCTGCACCGTGATGATCGGGCCGAACACCTCGGACTGGATGAGCTCGTCGTCCTGGCGCAGACCCGAGACGACCGTGGCCGGGTAGAAGTAGCCCGCCCGGTCCAGCGGAGCACCGCCGGCGAGCACCTCGGCATGTTCAGGTGCCCGCTCCACGAAACCGCTCACCCGGGCCAGTTGGCCCGCGTTGTTGAGGGGCCCGTAGTCGACGTCGGGCTCCTCCGGCGATCCAGTCGCGGTCTTCCCGGCCGCCTCGGCCAGGGCGGCTGCGAGCTCGTCGTGGACGCCCGGCGCGGCCAGCACCCTGGTCGCCGCCGTGCAGTCCTGGCCGGCGTTGAAGTACGCGGCCTCGGYGATCTGCCGCGCCACCACCGCCGGATCCACGTCGTCGAAGACGATGACCGGCGCCTTGCCCCCGAGTTCGAGGTGCACCCTCTTCAAGGAGTCCGCCGCGGCCCGGGCGATCTCCATCCCGGCCCGCACGCTGCCGGTCACCGAGACCATCGCCGGGCCCGGATGGGCCACCAGCGCGCGTCCGGTGTCACGATCACCACACACCACGTTGAGCACGCCGGGCGGGAGGAACTCCGCGGCGATCTCGGCAAGCAGCAGGCTGGACGCCGGGGTGGTGTCGGAGGGCTTGAGCACGACGGTGTTGCCCGCCGCGATCGCCGGCGCGACCTTCCAGACCGCCATCATCAGCGGGTAGTTCCAGGGCGTGACCTGGGCACAGACCCCGATGGGCTCGCGGCGGACATAACTGGTGTACCCCGCCAGGTACTCGCCGGCCGACCGGCCCTCGAGCAGCCGCGCGGCCCCGGCGAAGAACCGGATCTGGTCGGCGGACGGCCCGACCTCCTCGTCCACGGTGAGCCGCAGCGGTTTGCCGGTGTTCGCGCTCTCCACCGCCGCGACCTCGTCGGCCCGGTCCTCCAGCGCGTCGGCCACCCGCAGCAGTGCCCGGGACCGCTGCGCGGGCGTGGTGTCCCGCCAGCCCTCGAACGCCGCGCTCGCGGCCGCCACGGYCGCGTCGACGTCGGCCGGCCCCGACCGGGGTGCCTGCGCCAGCAGGTCCGCCGTCGACGGGTTCAGGATGGACATTGTCTCGCCATCGACGGCCGGGGTGGAGACGCCACCGATGAGATTGGCGAAGATCGCATCCATGTCTCTGTCCCTCCTGGGGGATCGGGCCGGCTCAGCCGACGAGGTCCCGGGCCATCTGGTCGAGGCTGTCGAGGTAGCGGTCGACATCGGCGTCGGTGTGCTGCACCGACAACGTCCACTCCTCCTCGCGCCCGGGCGCCATGAGGACGTTGCGGTTGGCGTTGTAGAGCCAGGCCAGTTCGGGCAACTCGGCGTTCTGGTGCGCCATGAACGAGGTGTAGTCACGGATCGGGGCGTCGGTGAAGTGCACGCATCCCTTCGAGCTGATGCCGACGGTGTAGCCGGGAATGCCGTGCCGGGTCAGGATCTCGTCGCAGCCGGCGGTCAACCGGCCACCCAGCCGATCGAGGTGGGTGTAGGCGTCGGGAGTGAGCACCTCGAACAGGCTCGCCCGGGCGGCGGCCATGGTCAGCGGGTTGCCGTTGTACGTGCCGACCTGTTTCACCCGGTCCGAGGCCACGGCCTCCATCAGTTCCGCCGTCGCGCCGATCGCCCCGGACGGCAGCCCGCCACCGAGCGCCTTGGCCAGGGTCACCAGGTCCGGGCGCACGCCGARCCTCTCGGTGGCCCCACCGGCCGCCACGCACAGCCCCGTCTTGACCTCGTCGAAGATCAGGATAACCCCGTACCGGGAGGTGATCTCCCGGACCGCCGCCAGGTAACCGGGCTCCGGCAGGACGACGCCGAGGTTCATCATCGCCGGCTCCATGATCACACAGGCGGGCAGGCGTCCCTCGGCGGCGAGCGCGGCGATCCGCCGCTCCATCGCCGGAGCGTCGTTGAAGGGGACCGGCACCGTGAGGTCGACGACCACCCGGGGGATCCCGGCACCGTAACCCAACGAGTTCATGTTCTYGGCCGGACCGATGTCGTCGTACGGGGTCCCGATCGACACCATCACGTAGTCGTGGTGCCCGTGGTACGAACCGAAGATCTTGACGATCGTGTCGCGGCCGGTGACGCCGCGGGCGATGCGGATCGCGTCCATCGTCGCCTCGGAGCCGGAGTTGACATAGCGCCACTGCGGCAGGCCGAAGCGGCGGGCCAACTCCTCGCTGACCACCACGCAGTCCTCGGTGGGCATCGCGAAGTGCGTACCGAGCGCCACCCGCTCGGTCACGGCCCGCACGATCGCCGGGTGGGCGTGCCCCTGCACCATCGAACCGAACCCGTTGTGGAAGTCGGAGTACTCGTTGCCGTCGACGTCCCAGACCTTCGACCCGAGACCGCGGGTGAGGTAGATCGGYCAGGKATCACGCAYCTGGTAGGACGACGRCACCCCGGAGGTCATCGACCGCACCGCCCGCGCATGCAGCGCCTCCGAGCCCCGGGTGCGGACGTCGAGGCGGGCGGACTCGCGCGCGGCCAGCTCCGCGACCCTGGCCCGCGCAACGACCCGGGTCACACCGCTCCCGGAGGCAGTCACATTCGACACTAGCCACGCATCCTTTCCACCGATCAGCCACTGAAAGCGTAGCCTGATCGGCAGCTTGACGATGGAATCCGTCGAAGATTGCGTGGATAAGGATCGCTTCCCAGTTCACTCATCGACGGCCATACGATGGCAGCAGGGGCAGGCCAGCGTGAACGGGCGTGGGGAACCGCCACGGAGGACCGAGGAGGACGCCGGGTGCAGTCGCGACGGTCGCCCGGCCAGCGACTTAGCTCCGATACCCTGCTGGACGATGTCAACAAGGCCATCATCGAGCAGCTGCAGCAGGACGGCCGGCGGTCCTACGCGGCCATGGCGGCGGCGGTCGGGCTCTCCGAGGCGGCCGTGCGCCAACGGGTGCAGCGTCTACTCGACGCCGGCATCATGCAGATCGTCGCCGTCACCGACCCGCTCCGGGTGGGCTTCCACCGGGAGGCGATGATCGGGGTGCGGGTCACCGGGGACACCCGCGTCGTCGCCGACACGATTGCCGCGCTGCCCGAGGTCGATTACGTCGTCCTGACGGCCGGATCCTTCGATCTCATCGTGGAGATCGTCGCCGAGAACGACGAGCACCTGCTCGAACTGATCAACGAGCAGATCCGCGCCCTGCCACAGGTCCTCGCCACCGAGACGTTCGTCTACCTGCGGCTGGTCAAGCAGACCTACACGTGGGGAGCACGCTGAAACGTCCGGACGCCGACAGCGCGGGCCGCCGGGCGCGGAGGGGAAGCCGGGCCGGGTCGAACATCGATAGGGCGCAGAACCTGCCGACGGGCCGACGGGCGCGGCGACGCGGGCGGGCATGCGGTTCGGGGGTGTCACCGTTTGTACCGCCGACGGGAACAACCAAGCGGCCACAACAAGAGTCCAACATATGCAACGAACGTCAAATATCTCGGCCCGGACACACGATGGGGTGAACATGGCGCTGGTCCACCATGACCCGCAGGACGGCATTATGGTTACCCGGATCGGGCAGGCGGAGATAACGGTACGTCCCGAGCCACCGGCGAGCGCCGGGAAGGCTCCGGTCATCCTGCTCCGGTTGGATGCGCCCATGCTCGACACCCTTGCCGCGGCCTACCTGGWTCCGGACGAGGCCCGCCGGCTGGCCCAAGCGCTGATGCGGGCGGCCGAGGCGGTGCGTCCGGCAAGCCCGTGGCGAACCCCGGGAACCACCCCCCGCTGATCCCGGAACGGGCCCCGCCGCGGGAGAACCCGCCGCCGACGGCCGCCATGCCGGGGCGGCTCCCGGGCCACCACTGTGCGTCCCGGGCTCGGACGACCGCCAATCCGGGCCCCGCGCCGCCGGGCGTCGGCGCGCATCCCGGCCGGGCGCCCGGGTCGCCAACCGGCGGAAGGAGCGGACGGATTCCGATGAAAACGGCCCGTGATACGGCCCGTGATAATGATGCATGCCTGCCTAAATGCGAAAGTACCCTCGGAAAAACTTTCCGAGGGTACTTTCGACTGGTAGCGGGGACAGGATTTGAACCTGTGACCTCTGGGTTATGAGCCCAGCGAGCTACCGAGCTGCTCCACCCCGCGTCGGTGTGTCTTCACTATACAGGGCCGCCATCGGCGGCTGTCAAATCGATGGCGGCCCCAATTTCGGAACTTTCGGGACTAGCCGGGCGCCGGGGCGGCCCGGGCCCCCGGTGGACCGGGAGTGTCGCCGCCGGCCACGGTCGCCGAAGGAGACGGAGCCGGTGGTTTGGCTGCCGGTGACGCGGGGACCGGTGACGCGGGCACCGACGCACCGGCCCGTGTCGCCGTGGCAGCGGGCGGTGTCGCCGCCGGACTCGACAGAGTACGCAGGCGACCCAGCGCATCAGCCAGCTCGCTCTGGGCCTTCCCGTAGGCGGTGAAGTCCGGCGGGCTCTTGCGCAGAGCGTCCTGCCCCGCCTGGTAGGCGCGGTCGGCGTCGCCCACGGCGTCCTGCAGCGCGGTCTGCCCCGGCGGCGGGACGCCGGCCCCGCCCTGCCCGGATCTGGGAGCCGGCGTGCCGTCCTGACCGGCGTCCGTGGTCGTGGCCCCGATGCCGGCCCCGGCCGCCGCGGCACCGGCACCGGCACCGAAGACCTTGTCCAGGGCCTCACCCAGCGAGGCACYGAAACCGATGCGGTCGCCGAAGGCCGTGGCGACCCCCTGCAGGGTCGGGTAGCCGGTGCTCCCTCTGGCCTGGACGTAGTAGGGCTCGACGTAGAGCAGGCCGCCGGCCAGGGGCAGGGTCAGCAGGTTGCCCTCGATCGTGGTCGCTCCCCCGCTGCGCCATAGCGACAGCTGTTTGGCCACGTCGCCGTTGCCCTCGATGGCGTTCTGCACCTGGACCGGACCGTTGATCGTGTTCCCCGCCGGCAGTTTGAGCAGGGTGAACMGGCCGTAGTTGGCGGGGTCACTGGACACCGCCATGTACGCCGCGAGCTTCGAGGACCGGGCGGAGATCAACGGTGAGGTGAGGTTGTAGGACGGGTCTTTGCGCCCGGGAAGCTGGCTGTAGACGTAGAACGGCGGCTGGGGTTGCCCGCTTCCATCCGGCGAGTCGGACACATCCCAGAAGTCCTCCTGGGAGTAGAAGTCYCGCGGGTTGGAGATGTGGTACTGCCCGATCAGATCGCGCTGGACCTTGAACAGGTCCTCCGGATAACGCAAGTGTGCTCGGAGGGACGGCGGGATGTCACTCTTCGGCTTCACCGTGTCCGGGAACGCCTTCATCCAGGTCCGTAGCACCGGGTCGGACTCGTCCCAGGCGTAGAGGGTGACGGTGYCGTTGTAGGCGTCCACCGTCGCCTTCACCGAGTTACGGATGTAGTTGACCTGGTTCGAGGCCTGCCGGGTGCGGTTGCCACTCTGGGTGGTCACCGAGTCGGCGGTCACGTCACCCAGGGTGCGCCGGGCGGAGTAAGGATAGCCGTCGGAGGTTGTGTAACCATCGAGAATCCAGGTCACCCGGCCATTGACGATCGCCGGGTACGGGTCTCCGTCGAGGGTGAGCCAGGGYGCTGCCTTGCTCACCCGGTCCCGCGGGTTTCGCTCGTCCAGGATCCGGGAGTTCTTCGTGATGTCACCGGAGAGCAGGATGTTCTTCTCCCCGAACCGCAGCGCGAACAGCGCCCGACGGAAGGTCGAGCCGATCGAGACCCCACCGTCGCCCTGGTAGGTCGTGGTGACCTGGGTTTCTCCCGGCCCCGGCCCATCGATCTCCATCTGCCTGGTGCCGACGATGGAATACGACGGCGACATCTCCCCGAAGTAGACCCGGTTCTCCTTGATACCGAAGGTACCGTCCTGCGGGAAACCGCTCACGCCGTGATCGAAGTCGGGGCGCCCCACGTCGACGGTGTTCGACGGCGCCGCGACAAATCCCTTGCCGTGGGTATAGGTCAGGTGCTCGTTGATCCAGTTGCGCTGCTGCGTTCCCAGCCCGGCCTGGTTCAGCTCCCGCACCGATACCACGTAGTCCTGGGTCGTCGACTTCTTGTCCGCCCCTGTGACGGTGTACCGGTCGACGTCGAGCGTCGGCGGGAAACCATAGTAGCCGCGGAACTGCTGGAGCTGCTGGAACGTCCGGGAGAGTTTGCTGGGGTCGAGTAGACGGATGTTGGGGACCGTGCCGGTGTCGGCGGCGACCTGCTGGGCGGTGACGTCGGTGCTGGCGGCATAGTCCTGCGGCTCGACGTCCTGGATGCCGTAGGCGGCCCGGGTCGCCGCGATGTTGCGCGCGATGTAGGGCTCCTCGCGGGTCGCCTCGTTCGGCCGGACCTGGAACTGCTGGACGATCGCCGGGTAGATCCCGCCGATCACCACCGAGGACAGGACAAGGATGCCCGCGCCGAGCAGCGGCAGCGTCCAGCCCCGCTGGAAGATGTTGTAGATGAACAGCACCGCGCAGGCCAGCGAGATGAACAGCAGGATCAGCTTCGCCGGCAGCACGGCGTGCACATCGGTGTAGGACGCACCGGTCCCCACCCCGCGCGAGGAGAACACCGAGCCGAACCGGTCGAGGTAGTACGCCCACGCCTTAAGCAGGGCGAGCAGCCCGAGTAGCACCGAGATGTGCGCCTTCGCCGCCGGGGTCACCCGTTCCCCCGTGGTCTGCATCCGGATTCCGCCGAACAGGTAGTGGGTCAGCAGGGTGACGAGCAACGACAGCAGCACCGCGGTCAGCAGGAAGCCGAGCAGGAACCGCTGGAAGGGATAGCTGAACGCGTAATAGCTGATATCCCGGTGAAACTGCAGATCAGGGGTCCCGAAAGACTCGCCGTTCACCCACAGCAGCCACGTCCGCCACTGGCCGGCGGCGGACAGGYCCGCGGCCAGGCCGAACAGCGTCGTGACCGCGAGCAGGATCAGCAGCATATACGGCTCGATCACCGACMGGTAGCGTTCCAGGTTCTGYTGCTCGGTCGACAACGGCCGAAGCGGCGGCCGTAGCCGGTACGCAAGTACGATGTTGGTCCCGACGATGATCGCCATTACCACGCCGAAGAGGACGAACAGCAAAATCCGGGTGTAGAGGACAGTGGTGAACACCCTGCTGAAGTCGATCGAGCGGTAGAACAGCAGGTCAGTGTATAGCCGGGTGAAGATGGCGATGATCGTAATCGCGAGGACGATGACAAGCAGCACCGGCACGAGCACCTTGGTGCGGGTCAGCACCGGGCGGCGACTGGTGGTTGCCACAGGTTCCTCCGTGCGTCGGTGATTCGGTGATTCGGGGCGCGTACCGCCCTAGTACGGCAACCTACGCCAGGGGCTCTGGGGGAGATCGGAGAGGATGGGTCGGTGAACAGCCCGAACATCACGGAGTTGACCTCCGTCGTACTCGAGGTCGAGCGGCACGTCGCCGATTCCGGGTGGGATCAGCCCAGCCAGGTCTACGCGCTGGCCGACACCGCCGACCTGCTGGCGCGAGAACCCGCGCTGGCCCCCCACATCGGAGACTCCCCGCCTGGGTCGCTGACCCCGGTCGAGCAGGAACCGCTGCCGGTGGGGCGGCTCGACGAGGTGCTGGCGGGGATMGGATGGCCGCCGGAGGTGCTCGGATGCGTGCTGGTMACCGAGCTTGTCGTCCTGCCGCCCAGCGCGGAGGAGGAGGCTCCGTACTCCGATCACGAGATCGAGTACTGGGCGGCGAACCATCCCGAACGCCAGGACGTCCGCCTCGCCGTCGGGGTCACCCGCAGCGGGCTGCACGCGTCCTGCCTGCGAGTCCGCGGGGACGACGAACTCGTCATCGATCCGGATCTGGCCGACAACCTCGTCGACGGACTGCTCGCGACCTTCCAGTGAGTCGACCCGGCGGGCGGCGGCGCACGGCAGCCGCCCGCCCTCTTCCGGCGCCACCGGGCACAACGGCGCCACCGGGCACGCGGATGGCGCATGGCACGCGGATGGGGCGCGCTCAGCAGGAGGGCACCGCCGCGGCCGGATTCGTCCGGAGGGCGTCGACGGCCTTCAGCGCGCCCGCCAGCGATTCCACCTTCACCAGGCGCGGACCGCCGKAGTCGATCGCGCGGGCGTCACCGCAGTTCCCCGCGGGGACCAGGAAGATCGATGCCCCGGACGCCCTGGCCCCGAGGATCTTCTGCTGGATACCGCCGATCGGTCCCACCTCACCGGCGGAGGTGATCGTCCCGGTGCCAGCAATGATCTTTCCTCCGGTCAACGCGCCGGGGGTGAGAAGGTCCACGATGCCCATCGCGAACATCAGCCCGGCACTCGGCCCGCCGACATCGGAGATGYGGATACGAACCGTGAACGGGTAGGTCCGCTTCTCCGTCGTGGTGACACCGATCATGGCACGAGCGGGGTCGTYGGTGGCGGCCCGGGTCGTGACGGTGGCCGTGGCCGTCTTTCCGTCGCGCCGATAGGTGACCGTCACAGGATGGCCCGGAGCCACCTTCCCGATCTGCCGGCGCAGCTCCTCCTGGTTGGCCACGGCCATCCCACCGACCTGCACGATCACATCGCCCGGCATCAGCTTGCCGGTGGCCGGGGAGCCCGTGGGGACCCCGGCGACCGCGACCGAACGGCCGGTGGGCGCGATACCGAGCTGCGCGAGCGCTGCCGCGGTCGCCTGGTCCTGT
Source organism: Frankia sp. CcI156 (assembly GCF_001983015.1). Taxonomy (NCBI): domain Bacteria; kingdom Bacillati; phylum Actinomycetota; class Actinomycetes; order Frankiales; family Frankiaceae; genus Frankia; species Frankia sp. CcI156. Next base: position 45,848 of record NZ_MOMD01000047.1, on the reverse strand, counting down.
GAGTCGAGCATCGCCTGCGCGTTCTCCTGCTGGATCTGCTCCTGGCTCGAACCGGGCGGCCTGATCAGCTCGCTGGGGACCACCGCCCGGTCGGAGTCGGACCAGTCCCGCAGCGCGGTGACGAGGTTGAGCCGGGGCGTCTCCTCGACCGTGGTCAGTTCGAGCTTGCCGGCGGTCGGATAGGTCCGCCGGCCGTCCACGGTGATCAAGGACGTCCCGTCAACGCTGCCGAGGGTGTCGGTGACCGGCCCGGGGGCCAAGGTGACGAACGGTACCGGCATCCACAGCCMCGCGACCACGAGAACCAAGGCCAGTACCGACGCGACCACGAGGGTCTGGGTGCGCCGGACCATGCTCGCAGTCTATGTATCAGGGCTCACGACCCTCGTCCCGGCGTCCGGGAACCGAGGTTCGCCACGACGGTCCGGGGTTGCGATGATCGACACCGAAAGGCATTCGGTGGCCCGAAAGGCGCGGCGGAAGGCCGTGGCAGAGTCCGGAAGGCCGCGCGGCGGGCCGGGAGGTGGGGAGTAAAGAACGAGATCGAAAGCACGGCCGAGGGACTCGAAGGACCACTCGGTCCTGAACCGCCGTCCGGCGGCCGGTGAGACGCCCCGGCCGCCGGACGGAAACGGTCAGATGGACTCGGGCGGCGGCGCCGTGTGTCTCGCGGACAACGGCGCCCCGGCCGAGGCGGACCGCCCGGGATGACCGGGATGACCGGGTTCGTCAAGGGCGGTAACGGTACGAACCTCGTGCTGGGCGGGGATCGGTCGGGCCAGCGCGGCCATACTGCGCCGATAGCCCTCAATCGTGATCATGGCTTCGGAGGTGCGGTCGGGACGGCTGCGTAGGGTGACCCACGCAAGAGTTATGAGCACGGCGACGGGGGGGATCAACAGGAACCACATGGGAGCCTCGACGTCGAGACGGGCAAGAAGATGACTTATTTCTATCGTAGGGTGCCCCGATCAGCAGGCGCCTACCCATTCCGCCGCGCCATCCGCAAAAATCTGGTGTTTCCAAATGGGAACCTGCTCCTTGATGTCATCGATCAGACGACGACAGGCGGCAAAAGCCTCCGCCCGGTGGGCCGCGCCGACCGCCACGATCACGGCGGTGTCCCCGACGGCGAGGTGACCGGTACGGTGGACCACCGCGACGGCCAGCACCGGTGCGGTCGCGGCGACGTCGCCGGCGACCCGGGCGATCTCCGTGCCKGCCCGGGGATGCGCCTGATACGTCAGGTCGGTCACCCCGCGGCCCTGGTCATGGCCCCGGACAGTGCCCACAAACAGGGCAATCCCCCCCACGCCAGGGGACCGCACAGCGGCCATGCACTCGTCCACCGACAGGACGCCGTCCCGGATCTCCGCGAGCGTCACCCGCGCGACCGGGTCCGGGTCCGGCACGGACGGCACGGACGGCACGGACGGCACGGACGGCACGGACGGCACGGACGGCACGGACGGCACGGACGACGGAGGTGGCGCGGGCGGGGCGGGCGCGATCGGCGGGGCCCCCGCCGGAGAACACGTCGGTTCCACAGCTACGACCGTAACGGTCGGGGCCAGCGCCGTTTCGCCCGTCGGGCAGAAAACGCATTACCGTGGGTTCATGTGCCAACCGTGCGTGCGACTGCCCGCCTCCCGAGGAGGCTACGGCCGATGAGTGGCAACTTCCCGTTCGGCTTCACGCCCGCTGGCGGCGGCGACGAGCCCCGGCCCCCCTTCGGTGGCGGCGCCCCGTTCTTTGCCGAGCTCGAACGGCTGCTGTCCTGGCATGGCGGTCCGGTCAACTGGGAGCTGGCCCGCCAGGTGGCCGTCAGGTCCCTCGGCGACACCGACTCCGCGGTGTCCACGGCCCAGCGGGAGCCGGTGAGCGAGGCGATACGGATCGCCGACGTCTGGCTCGACGCGGTGACCTCGCTGCCGGCCGGAGCCACGGCGGCGCAGGCCTGGTCGCGGCAGGAGTGGATCGAGAAGACCCTGCCGGTCTGGCAGACCCTCTGCGACCCGATCGCCACGAAGGTCGCCGAGGCGATGCGCACTGGGATCTCCAGCGGGCTGAACCACCTCGGTGGTGGCGGGATCGAGCTGCCGAGTGAGCTGCGCGGCGCGCTGCCCCCGGGACTCGACCTCAGCGGGCTGATGGCCACCGGCGGCCCGATCATGCAGATGATGGACCGGGTCGGCGGGATGCTGTTCGGCGCCCAGGTGGGGCAGGCGATCGGCACCCTGGCCGCCGAGGTCGTCTCCTCCACTGAGGTCGGGCTGCCACTCGGACCGGTCGGGACCGCCGCCCTGATCCCGGCGGGTGTCGTCGCCTTCGGTCAGGGCCTGGAGATCCCCGAGGACGAGGTCCGCATCTACCTGGCGCTGCGGGAGGCCGCGTCCAGCCGGCTGTTCGCGCACGTCCCCTGGCTACGCGCCCACGTCCTGGGCGCGGTGGAGGAGTACGCCCGCGGCATCGCGGTGGATACCGAGGCCGTCGGACGGGTGATGCGGATGGTCGACCCGACGGCGTTGATGAACCCTGAACGGCTGTCGGAGGCGCTCGGCGAGGACGTGTTCAGCGACGCCACCACCCCCGAGCAGAAGGCCGCGCTCGCCCGTCTCGAACTGATCCTCGCGCTGATCGAGGGCTGGGTCGATCATGTGACGGACGCCGCGRCCACCGGTCATCTGCCGGCCGCGGGCAAACTGCGCGAGATGGTGCGGCGCCGTCGCGCCGAAGGCGGTCCGGGCGAGCAGACCTTCGCCACGCTGGTCGGTCTCTCCCTGCGGCCACGCAAGCTGCGGGAGGCCGCCGCCCTGTGGGAGGCGGTACGGGACGCCCGGGGTCACGAGGGTCGCGACGCGCTGTGGGCGCATCCCGATCTGCTGCCCACCGCGGCAGATCTCGCCGCCCCGGAGGCGTTCGTGTCCGGCGCGTCGTCGAGCGCGCTCGACGACCCGATCGGTGAAATCGAGAAACTCCGCGGCGCCCCACCCGCCGATGGCGGATCCGACGGGCCGGACAACCCGGACAGGTAACCCGGACGGACCAGTGATGATCCACAGTTTCGTCCACAGCACGTCCACAGCGATCCACGGGTGTTCATCCTTCGCCGGTCGGACGTGCCACGCTGAGGATCCGCCGGTCGCCGTGACCGGCCCGTCCTGGTCCGATTCCCCGGCCTCAACCGGCCGGCGGGAACACCCGGAGGATCCATGCGCCCGATCCTCAAGCCGGGCCTGCGCCGGCTCTGGCACAACAGCTCCACCCTGCAGCTCGGTATCGACACCGCACGCGCCGTCATCCTCGCCGACCTGGCCCCGTCGGACGCCGCCCTGCTCGACGCCCTCGACGGCAGCCGCACGCTGGAGCAGCTGCGTCTCGATGGCACTCCCGCCGGCCGGGTCCTGCTCGACCTGCTCGCCRAGGCCGGTCTGCTGGACGACGCCACGGCGCCTCCCGGTGCGGCACCGCTGCCCGCGGTCGAGCATGACCGTCTGTCGCCCGACCTGGCGGCGCTGTCCCTGGTGTCGGAGGATCCGGCCGGTGCCCGCCGGGTCCTCGCCACCCGCCGGGCGATGCGGGTCCTCGTGCGCGGCGCCGGTCGCGTCGGTGCTCAGGTCGCGGCCCTGCTCGCCGCGGCCGGGATCGGTCGGGTCGTCATCGACGATCCCGAGGTGACGACCGCCGCCGACGTCTCCCCGGGCGGCCTGCGCCTCGACGACGTGGGGCGTCCCCGGTCCCTGGCCACCGGCGCGGCGGTGACCCGGGCCAGCCGGCAGGGCGCCGGGCACCGTCGGCCCGACGAGGACCGGTTCGCCGCGGATCTGATCGTGCTGGCTCCGGTCGGTCTGCCGATGATCCACCCTGGGGAGTGCCTCGATCTGGAAGGCCGAGGCACCGCCCATCTCGTGGCCGGAGTGCGGGAGACCACGGGGATCGTCGGTCCGCTCGTCGTGCCGACCGTGACCGYGTGCCTGCACTGCCAGCACCTCCACCGGTACTCCCGGAACCCGGTCTGGCCGGTGCTCGCCATGCAGATGGTCCACCGCCCGGCCACCGGGCCGGACGCCTGCGAGATCACCCTGGCKGGTCTTGTCGCCGCGCTCACCGCCATGCAGGCCCTGGCCTTTCTGGACCTCGCCGCCYCGCCTCCACCCGACCTATCCGCCCTATCTGCCCTATCTGCCCTATCTGCCCCACCCGACCTGTCCGGCGTCACGGGACCCGCCCCGGGCCAACATCCCGACAACTCGGACCATCTGCCACCGACAGCAAACAGCCATAATGAGACCTTCATTACATTGACTTCCCCGCGCACGGTCCTACCGGTGACCGCGGTCCTACCGGTGACCGCCGACGGCACGCTGGAGTTCACCGTTCCCGGCTGGCGGATTCGCCGACGCACCTGGCCGGTCCACCCCAACTGTCCCTGCCGCACCGCCCGATCGGCGGCCGCGTCGGCGGAGGCCTCTGCGCCGGTGGCACCCGCGTGACCGTTCCACCCCGCSGGCGGTCGCCGCGCCGGCGTCCTGGAGTCATTTGGCGTCCTGGAGTCATTACGCCTGGCYGGCACCCGTGACGACGCGGAACAGGGCACGATGGAGCAGTGTCCGAGATCCCACGGCGGGCCGTCGTCCGCACCGCCAAGCTGGCCACGCTTCCCATCGGAATAGCCGGCCGAGCCACCCTCGGCGTCGGCAAACGCATCGGTGGTCGCCCCGCCGAGGCCGTCGCCTCCGAGCTCCAGCAGCGCACCGCCGCGCAGATCTTCCGGGTGCTCGGGGAGCTCAAGGGTGGCGCCATGAAACTGGGCCAGGCGCTGTCCGTCTTCGAGGCGGTGCTTCCCGACGACGTCGCCGGGCCATACCGGGCGGCGCTGACCAGGCTGCAGGAGGCGGCGCCCCCGCTGCCGGCGGCAGTGGTGCACCGCGTGCTCGCCGAGGAGCTCGGAGCGGACTGGCGCTCGCTGTTCACGAGCTTCGACGACGTTCCGGCGGCGGCGGCCAGCATCGGCCAGGTGCATCGGGCGGTCTGGGCTGACGGCCGAGCCGTCGCGGTGAAGGTGCAGTATCCGGGAGCGGGTCCCGCTCTGCTCGCCGATCTCACCCAGCTCGGCCGGGCCGCTCGGCTGTTCGGCGCGGTCACTCCCGGATTGGACATCAAGCCGCTGGTCGAGGAGCTCAAGGCCCGAATCGCCGAGGAGCTCGACTATCGGTTGGAGGCCGCCTGGCAGGGGGCCTTCGCCGAGGCGTACGCGGACGACCCGGACGTCGTCATCCCCCGGCCGCTGGCCGGTTCTGGCCGGGTGCTCGTGAGCGAGTGGATCGAGGGAATACCCCTGTCCGTCATCATCGCGGACGGTACCCCGCAGCAGCGCGACACCGCCGGCCTGCTGCTCGTGCGGTTTCTCTATTCCTGCCCGGGTCGCGCCGGTCTGCTGCACGCTGATCCGCATCCCGGCAACTTCCGCCTGCTGTCCGACGGGCGGCTCGGCGTCCTGGACTTCGGCGCCGTGAACCGCCTGCCGGACGGCCTGCCGGCGCCGATCGGCCGGCTGGCTCGACAGACCCTGGCCGGGGACGCCGACGCCGTCGAGCAGGGACTGCGCCGCGAGGGCTTCATCCCGCCGTCGGCCGAAATCCGAGCCGAGGACCTGCTGGATTATCTGGCCCCGATGCTGGAGCCGATCGCGGTGGAGGAGTTCACCTTCTCCCGAGGCTGGCTGCGCAAGGAGGCCGCCAGGCTCGGAGACTGGCGGTCGGCGGCGGCACAGCTCGGTCGCCAGCTCAATCTGCCGCCGTCGTACCTGCTCATCCACCGGGTGACACTCGGCGCGATCGGCATCCTGTGCCAGCTGGGCAGCACCGGCCGCTTCCGGGACGAGATGGAGCGCTGGCAACCCGGGTTCGCCGAACCGGGGACGGCGACCGCCCGCGCGGCCGAGGACGCCAACCGGCCCGGTCGTCCCCTGCCCGCTCTCCCCGTCCAGGACGAGGCCGGAATCGTCCGGCCGCTGGACGGCCCGGTCGTTCTGGCCGGCGGGTTGCCCGGCCCGCGCAAACCCCGCAGACCAGGACGGACCGGCAGGACGACCAAGGCCCGCAAGGCCGGGAGGTCGGCGGCCGACACCGCTCCGGCGACTGCCGACGACCTGGCCACCGCCCCCGCGGCGCTGCCCCTACAGGCCGAGCCGGCCGAACCGAGCCGGCCCTCTACCCCGGCGAACCGCTCCGCCGCGGCTCGACCCGGGTCGGGCCGCAAGGCCGCCCCGCGCCGGGCACCGGACGAGGAGTCGTTCTCCGACCCCGCAACCGTGACCGACGCTTATTGACGGGCTGGCCCGGCGGGTCAACCCCCCGGCTGCTCGACGATGTCAACGATGTCGACGCCGAGGTACAGGAAGCCGTATCCCTCGTCCCGGAAACGCACCCCGGCGGCGCGCAGCGCAGCCCCCCAGTCGCCCTGGCAGGTGGGATCCGCCGCCTCCGAGCCGTGGTCGGCGGTCAGCAGGATCGCGGTCTCGGCCAGCAGATCCCGCTCGGCGAGCAGGTCGAGGAAGGCGCACAACCGGGCGTCCGCGTCCCGCAGCGCGGCGCGGGCCTGCTCGGAGTACGGGCCGCCCCCGTGATGCCCGGTGTCGGTGATGGTGGTGTTCCACCACATCAGGTCCGGGGGCACCGCGTCCGCCGCCCAGAGCTGCTGGACCTGCGCGAGGCCGAGCGCGTCCACCCGGGTGGACCAGGCATAGTCGGCGTTCTCCCCTACCCAGCGGGCGGTGGCGTGCGGGTCGCCGTCGGCCGCAGGCAGGTAGTCCCCCATATCGCCGGCCCCGCCRTGGTTACCGGCGGCCCGCACGAGCCCGAAGGTCGAGTAGTCCRCACCCCGGTCGACCGGTTCGTTCACGCAGGCGCYGGTCGCCCCGGGTCGGTCGCGCGCGAGGGCCTCGAACAGCGTCTCCACCCCGTCCCGAAGCTGATCGCACGCGGAATGCCAGGTCCGCACGTCGTTGACGATGACCTGCTCGCCGGTCGCCCGGTCGAAGTACACGTTGTGCAGGATGCCGTGCCGGCCCGGCCCGACTCCGGTGAGCGCGGAGGTGTGGTTGGTCAACGTGACGCTGGGGAACTCGGCGATCGCGCCGCCGGTCAGGGCCGTCCCGGTGGCAAGCAGACGCGCGACCCCCGGCAGCTCGCCGGCGTGCGCGAGGTGCAGGACGTCGTTGCTGTTGGCCCCGTCCCAGAGCAGGCCGACGACGTGCCGGGCCCCTGGCCCCACCAGATCGGTGAGCGGCGTCCCCTCCACATCCGCCATGGTCACGCCGGCGAGGGCCGCGAGGGTGGGTCCGATGTCGATGACCCGCGCCGGACAGGATCAGCGGAGCCCGGGACTGGCCGGCATCCAACGATCCGTGCTCACCCAGGTGGCCGCCGCGGTCGGGCCAGTAGTGCCGGGGGGTGTGTACGACGATCAGATCGGGTGAACGGCTGGGATCGGCGAAGGCGGACAGCAGTCGCCGTCCGGCGAACGGGTAGGAGTTGCGCTCGTTCGGTGGTGACGGGTCGGCGAGCGCCGCCGCGAGCGGCACGCCGTGCATCGGATCCTCCGACCCGAGCGGATCACGCCCGAAGCGAAGTTCCCGGGGACCGTCCGGATCGGCCACCGGCAACCGCGACGAACCGATCGCGTTCGCCACGTAGAGCCAGCCGGAATCGACCCAGGCCACGAGATCCACGATCGCGGCCAGCTCGGGACCGGTGAGGATGGCAACGGCCAGAGAAAGATCGTCGGATGCGGCCAGTCCCGGCGCTCCGGCCGGACCCGCACCTGTGGACACCGGGTAGACACGCTCGCTGCTGGGCACGCCGGAACAGTACCGGGGCCGCAGGCACCAGCGGAAGAAAAGCGCGGCAACACCGGTGGGCGGAACACCGACGATCCGGTGTCCCGCCCGTGCTGGTGCGGCGATSCCACCGCCGCCCCCGTGTGATCAACGGGTGGCACGGGGGCTCAGGCGGCGACCTCTTCTTCCTTGCGCTCCTTGCGCGGACGGCCGCGGGGCCGCTTACGCGGGACGACGCTGCCGGTCACCAGCAGTTCGCCGCCCCACACTCCCCAGGGCTCGGCACGGTCCAGCGCGGCGGACAGGCACGCCGCCCGGATGGGACAGGTCCGGCAGACGGCCTTGGCGGTCTCCACGTCCGCCGGGGACTCAGCGAAGAACATGTCAGGATCTACGTCCCAGCAGGGCAGGACGAGACGATCCCGCTCGATCCGGGAAACGACCGAGGGGTCGAACACCGATGTCACCTCCGAGACAGGTTGGTCTTCGGGTGGGATGAAGGAAGCGAAACGACAAAGGCCGCAGTCCCCATCGGGATCCGCGGCCTCGGATTCGGCTCCAGTCGGCGCTAGTCCAGGAGCGGATCGTGGGCGGATCCCCGGAAGGTGAAGTGACGGTGTGCATAGCCGGACGCCAGCGCCACGCCCCCCGCCGGGTTCGGGAACGCGGACTCCTGGGCCGACAGATCATCGGCTTGGACCGTGGGGACGGCGGCGGACGTGCCACGGCCTGCGGACGCACCGACGACGGCACCGATGGCGRCACTCATCAATGCCGCGCCGTGCCGGTTCTCCCACGGACGGGTGATCTCGGCGACAGCTCTGTCCATCACGATGCTGAACACGACGAAATCACCTCCTTCTCTGTGGGCTCGGGAGTCCGTGGGCTCGGGAGTCCGTGGGACCCGGAGTCCGTGGGACCCGGAGTCCGTGGGACCCGGACGGGTGTCACTCCACATGCCCGCTTCAGGCGTCCTCGGTAACGGTAGAAGCTCGCCGCGCGAACCACAACATATTTTCTGTGTTGCGCCGCGAACACTTCCAGTTACGAAGCGTCGGGCGGCGTGTCGGACCCCAGTGACTCCACCACCAGCGGCGACCCGACCGGCGGCGTGCGCCCCGCGACGAGGGCGAGTACCTCCTCCCCGTAACGGTCGAGTTTGGCCTGTCCGATGCCGGGCAGCCGCACGAGCTCGGCCACCGTGCCCGGCCGGCTCTCGGCGATCGCCTGCAGCGTGGCGTCGGTGAAGACGACGAAGGCCGGTGCCCCCTGTTCCTTCGCCCGCGCCGAACGCCACACCCGCAGGCGCTCGAACAGCGCGGCGTCGACGTCGCCGGGGCAGCCCTCGCAGCGCCCGACCCGCGCGTGCACACCCGTCAACGACCGGCCGCACGTCCGGCACCGCACCGCCGACCTGCTCCGGGACCGACCCGGGCCGGTCTCCTCCGCCCCGGCCACGGGCCTCGTGCCCTCGCCTCGCCCCCCGTGGCGGACGCCGGCCGCGGACTCCCGGCGCATCGGACGCAGATCGTCGAGGAAGCGAGACGGCCGCCTCGACCGCCGGCCGCCCTCCGCCCGGGACAGCGCCCAGGACAGGACGAGGTGCCTACGGGCCCTGGTCACCCCGACGTAGAGCAGGCGACGTTCCTCGGCGATCTGCTCGGCGGTCCTGGCATGGACGAGGGGAAGCGTGCCCTCGGTCAGCCCGACGAGGAACACCGCATCCCATTCCAGGCCCTTGGCGGTGTGCAGGGTCGACAGGGTCACCCCCTGCACCGTCGGCTGATGCTCGTGGGTCGCGCGGTCGCCGAGCTCGGCGACGAAGGCCTCGAGGTCGGCCTCGGGCGAACGGGCGGCGAGATCGCCGGCCAGCCGGTGCAGCGCGGCGAGGTTCTCCCACTGTTCCCGCTCGGCGCCCGRGCCCACCGTCGGCTGGTCCGCCCGCCAGCCGAGCGCCGCGAGGATGTCGGCGACAGCGGCCGTGAGTCCCTCCGGGCGGTCGGTGTCGGCGGAGCGCACCGCGGCCCGCAGCAACCTCATGGCCGCGACGACCTCGGTCCGCTCGAAGAACTTCTCCCCGCCCCGGAGCAGGTAGGCGATACCGGCCCCGCCGATCGCCGCCTCATACGCCTCGGACTGGGCATTCGTGCGGTACAGCACGGCGATCTCACTCGCCGGCACGCCCTGGTCGAGCAGCCGGCGGATCCGGGACGCCACCGCGGCGGCTTCCGCCGGCTCGCTGTCGCACTCCAGCCACACCGGGGCGGGACCGTCCGGGCGAGCGGCGACGAGGCGGGCCGCCGGGGCCGCCCGCATCAGGGTGTTCGCGAGTCCGACCACCTGGGGGGTGGACCGGTAGTCTCGGATCAGACGCACCACGGCCGCGTCCGGGAACCGGCGCGGGAATCCGAGCAGGTGCTCGGGCGACGCCCCGGTGAACGAATAGATCGTCTGATGGGGGTCCCCGACGACACAGAGGCTGTCGCGCTCCCCCAGCCAGGCGTCGAGGACACGCTGTTGCAGGTCGTTGACATCCTGATACTCGTCAACGACGAAATGGCGGTATCTGGCCCTCACCTCGGCCGCGACCCAGCTGTGCTCCTCGATCATCGCCGCGGTCAGCAGCAGCAGATCCTCCATGTCGATCACACCGGCGTCGCGCTTGACCTCCTCGTACGCGGCGTAGAGCCGGGCGACCGTCTCGGGGGGAGCGGCGGTCTCCCGCCCGCTCGCCGCCGCCATCCGGGCGTAGTCCGCCGGGGTCACAAGCGTCGTCTTCGCCCACTCGACCTCCGAGGTGAGGTCGCGCAGCTCGGCCCGGTCCGGCCGCAGGTGCAGGCGGGCGGCCGCCCGCACCACGTACGGGATCTTGCTCTTCTCCACCTTGGGCAGCGCGACCCCGGCGACCGACGGCCAGAAGTACAACAGTTGCTTGAGAGCCGCGGAATGGAACGTCCTGGCCTGCACTCCATCGACACCCATGGCCCGCAACCGGCCGCGCAGCTCTCCCGCAGCCCTGGCCGTGAAGGTCACCGCCAGGATCTGGCCCGGCCCGACCCCCCCCTGCGCGACCATGTGCGCGACTCGATGGGTGATGGTGCGTGTCTTACCTGTACCGGCGCCGGCGAGGATGCAGACCGGTCCGAGCGGGGCTCCGGCCGCGGCCCGCTGTTCGGGATCGAGCGCGGCGAGCAGATCGTTGCCCGATCGCACACGGGCGGCCTGGGCGGCGAGGGCAGGCGGTCCGGACATCATCCGATACGGTAGTCCCCGCCGCGCGGCGGGAACCGACGGCGCCGCGGTGGGGTTACATGAACCGTTGTGTCACCAGCGGCTTGGAGGCCCTTTCGTGCTCACGATCTACACGACTTCCTGGTGTGGCTACTGTGTTCGGCTGAAGCGCCAACTCGACCATGCCGGCATCGAGTACACGACCGTTGATATCGAGCAGGACCCGACAGCAGAGCAACGTGTCCGCGATGCGAACAACGGGAACGCGACCGTGCCGACCGTGCTCTTTCCCGATGGCACTGTGATGACGAACCCGAGCCTTCGCCAAGTCACAGAGAAGGCCACTTCTGCCGCATAACGGATACGTAGAGCAACGACATCTCSGGAGTTCTTACCTTCCCACTGCACACGCGGCCGGCTCGTGGGACGGTGTCCGTTACTGCCCGTGAAGTTTGTGGGAGAGTTCGGCCTGTGTCGTCAGCACCTTCAGAACAGGCGTGGAGCACCGTCGATGCCGCGCTGCGGGCCKCCAGTGCCCTTCACCGGATGGAGACGGCCTGTTTCGTCGTGGTATCGACGACGACCGCGAGCTATCTCCGGGTAACAGGTCCCTCCCCTGGTCTCGACGAGGGAACGCACTATCCCCGGGGGGACAGCCTGGTCGCCCGCGTGCTCGACGGCACGCCCGCCACGGCGTCCGGTCTTGACCCGACGCACGCCGGATCCGACACGGCCGAATACCGCCAGCTCGGGATACGCAGCCATGTCACGATGCCGGTGGTCCGCACGGACGGTCGGCTGGTGGGCCTCCTCGTCGGCCTGGACCGTAGCAAGGTGATCGTATCGGCCGACATCCTGGCCCTGCTGCGCGGGGTAGCCGATGCACTCGCGGTCACCGGGGACGTTCCCGCGCCGAGCCCGCCGACGGTCTCCGCGAACGGTCCCCGCCCGCCCGGCGGCCCGCCCCCGCCGGGCCCACCGGCGACCCCGCGCCCACCGGGGCGGATACCCACCCCGCAGACCATCGCGCGGGCGGCCCGGCCCGGACCGCCGGGCCGGGCCGGGCCGGACCGGCCCGGACCGCCGTCCGCGGCGGGCGGAACCGGGGCGGGAACCGGCCCCCGCCGGACCCCCTCGGACATGCGCCTTCGACGTACTCCCGCCGGGTGGGTCGTGGAGGGCCCCGGAGCCGAGATCCGGCCGGTCGGCGACCTCCTCTCGGCAATGGTGCTCGCCGATCTGCTGGCCGAGGATCTCGCCCCGCCCGGCCGACCCCGCCGCCCCGATCGTGACCTGAGCGAGGTCGAGCAGCTCCGGCTGTCCGTCGTCCAGCTGGAACACGCGCTGGCCTCCCGCGTAATCGTGGAACAGGCCATCGGGGTCCTCGCCGAACGTAACCACATCCGCCCGCGGGAGGCCTTCGAGCGGCTGCGGCGCACCGCTCGCGGAATGGGAYGCAGGGTGCACGATCTGGCTCGGCAGGTGGTCGATTCGGTTGGCGACCCACGCGCCGTGCTACCGGGCGAGCTCGGTGGGCGGGGCGGCAATCCACCGGGCGGTGGACCACCGGCACCGGGCCCCGGCGGCGGCGCGCCCCGCCCCGCGCCCCCGCGTCCCACCTCCACCAGGCGCTGAGCACGCCCCGCCGGGAGCGGGACCCCCGGGAGCGGGACCSCCGGGAGCGGGACCCCCGGGAGCGGGACGGGCCCGGTGCTCAGGTCGCGACGATGCCCAGTGCCCCCACGGTCGCGGAAATCCTGGCCGCGTCCCCGACGAGCACCGTGATCAGCTTTGCCGGGGCAAGCAGGTCCGCGGACACCGCCTGGATGTCGCCCACGCCGACCTCGGCGAGGGCGCGCGGGTGATCACGCAGGTACTCGACCCCGATCCCGGCCCCGGCCAGCGCCGACAGCGTCGARGCGAGACCGGCGGCGGTCGCGCTGCCCAGTGCCAACGTGCCAACGGCGTATTGGYGGGCGGCGTCGAGCTCCTCCTCGCTGGGCGGTAGAACCGCCATCCGCCCGAGCTCGTAGAAGATCTCCAGCAACGCGGGCCCGGTCACCTCGGTGGCGACGTCCGCTGCGACGGTGAACCGTGACCCTGCCTGGTAGTGATCGATCGAGCTGCGCGGGGAGTAGGTGTAGCCCTTGTCCTCGCGGATGTTGTTGACCAGCCGGGAACTGAAGTAACCACCGAAGATGGTGCTCGCCAGCCGCTGCGCCGGGTATCCGGCCGCGGAACGGCCCAGGGCCGGTCCGCCCAGCCTGATGTTGGTCTGCACGGCACCCGGACGGTCGACGATGACGATCGGGCCGGTGGTGAGGGCTGGGACCGGCGGGACGGTCCGCGCGGGCCCGCCCGTCCAACCGCCGAGCGCGGCGGAGACCGCCGCGAGAGCACGCGGCGCCGGCACGTCCCCGACCAGGGTGAGGATCGCGCCGGCCGGGGAGATCAGTTCGGCGTGCAGGGCCCGTACGTCCTCGGGGCCGACCTGTCCGACGGTCTCCGGCTCGGCGATGCCGGTGGCGTAGGGGTGGTCACCGAAGAGCCGGCCGAGCAGCGCCTCCCGGGCGATGACCGCGGGCTGGCTACAGGCGATCGCCGTGTCCTCGACGATCCGGTCGCGTTCGCCGGTGACCTCGTCGTCCGGGTAGGTGGCGCTGAGGAGCACCTCGGCCATGATTCCCAACAAGGGTTCGAGGTTCACCGCAAGGGCGGAACCGACGATGGCCAGCCGGTCGGCGTCAACCCCCGTCGACAACGATCCGCCCAGGCGCTGGACCTCGGTGGCCAGGCCCACCCGGTCGAAGCGGTGTGATCCGGTGAACAGCGTCTCCGCGAGCACCTCGGCCCGGGCCTGGTGCACGGCGCCGACGCCGGCGAAGGGGATCCGCAGCCGCACCTCGACCAGGGGCACACTGGCCCGCTCCACCACCAGCACCCGCAGACCGTTGTCGAGAGTGTGGTCGGTGACGGCCGGCAACTCCGCCGGGACGGTCGGGCGCACGGCCGGGATGACCGCCGCCCGGGTGGTCGTCGAGCTCAGCGCGCTGCCGCTCATGAGGCGGCGCCGGCACGCAGCTCCAGGACCGAGCGGCCCTGGTCGAGAAGCGTCCGGGCGGCCGCGGCGACGGCCTGCCCGGTCACCGCGGACAGTTCCGCGGGCAGTTCGTTCACCAACTCGGGACGTCCCCGTTGCAGCTCATGCACGGCCATGGCRAGTGCCCGTCCCAGCGCGTCGTCGGACTCACGCAGCAGCGAGGACGCCACCCGCGCCTGCACCCGCTCCAGCTCGCCGTCCGCCAGGCCCTCGCCCGCCAGCCGCGCCAGTTCCTCGTCGACGGCGGCGAGGACGGCGTCCGCGCTCGCGTCCTCGGACTGGCGGGCCTCCAGGGTCAGCAGCAGCGGGTCACGCTGCTCGAACGGATCCCCGAAGGTGCCAAGGTAGGTGCTCACACCGATGACCGAGCGATCCTTCTGCACCAGGCGGCGTTCGAGCCGGCTGGCGTCGCCGTCGCTGAGGATCTCGGTGAGCAGGTAGTAGGACAGGTAGGTGGACAGGTCTCCGATCGGGTCGGGCACCCGGTAGCCGACCGCCAGGGCGGCGCGCGGCGCGAGCGGGTCGGTCAGCACCGCCCGGCGCTCGGTACTCGGCACCGGCTCGGCGAAACTCACCCGCGTCGGCACCGAGCGGGCGGGGATGTCACCGAAGTACCGGTGGACGAAGGTGAGCGTCTCCTCCGGGTCGATGTCGCCGACGATGGTCAGCACGGCGTTGCCCGGTGCGTAGTACTTGTCGAAGAAGTCCTCGGCGTCGTCCAAGCTCGCGGCCTCGAGCTCGGAGAAATCCCCGTAGCCGTTGTGGGCGTTCGGAAAGGTGTCGAACGCGACCGGCGGCAGCTTGATCCAGGGAAATCCCCCGTAGGGGCGGTTCAGGACGTTGACCCGGATCTCCTCCTGCACCACGGCGATCTGGTTGTCCAGGTTCTGGCGGGTGATCTTCGGCGCCCGCATCCGGTCCGCCTCCAGGAACAGGGCCAGTTCGAGCGCCCCGGCCGGGAGCAGCTCGAAATAGTCCGTGTAGTCCGGGTGCGTCGATCCGTTGAAGATTCCGCCGGCGGCCTGGACGTGCTTCGGATGCTCGGCCTTACCGACGTTCTCGCTGCCCTGGAACATCAGGTGCTCGAACAGGTGAGCGAATCCGGTACGGCCCTCGGGCTCGGATCGAAACCCGACGTCGTAGTGCACCGAGACGGCCACCACCGGCGCGGTGTGGTCGGGGGCGAGCAGCACGCGCAGGCCGTTACCGAGCCGGGTCCGCTCGATCGGATAGGAGGATGCCGGCAGGGCCGACTTCACCGCGGTGGACGCGGCCGGGCCGGGTTCTCTAGGCGGGGACACAGTTGCCAACGCTACTGCCCGGCGGGCCGCGCCGGTGGCGAAGAGGACGCCCATCCCAAGTCATGGCCACGGGAGGCCGTGCCCCGACCCGCCCGGGACCGATTCCGCCGGCCGTCGGCGACGACCACGGGCGGCCCCGCCCAGACKACGAGGTGCGGGAGATTGCGACGGTCGGGCGGCAAACTGTCCTCATGGGACAGTTTCCAGCCGGGCTGAGCGAGATCCTCGCTGCCGAGTTCGACGCTCTGGGTGAAGAGATTATCGCCGCGATCGCCCGGGAGGTTCCCGCCTACGCGCGCCCGCTGGAGGGCAAGTTCGGCCATGGGGTGCGCCGCGGAGTCGACGAGGCGTTGTTCCGCTTCCTCAGCCTGGTCGAGGCCGGTCCCCACTGCACTGTCGACCTCGCCGCCAGCCGGGAGGTTTATGTCCGTCTCGGCCGCGGCGAGGTGTACGCGGGACGGTCGTTGGACAACCTGCTGAGCGCCTACCGGGTGGGCGCCCGCGTCTCCTGGCGGCGCCTCGGGGAGGCGGCGGCCCGCCGCGGCGGGCTGGACGGCCCGGCGCTGGTGTCCCTCGCCGAGATGATGTTCGCCTACATCGACGGCATCTCCGCGGCCTCCGCCGAGGGCTACGCCTCCGAGCAGTACACCGCGGCCGGTGAACTGGAGCGGCTGTGGGACCGGCTGGGCGAGATGCTGCTGTCCGGCGCGGCCGGCGGGGCGATCGCGCAGGTCGCCCGTTCCGGCAACGTGCGGCTGCCCGGCCGGCTGGCCGCCGTGCTCGTCCCCGCCCCGACCGGCTCCGCGGCTACCCACCCGGCTGACGGCGAAGCCGACCACGAGGCCGACCACGAGGCCGACCCCTGGGCAGGCTCGCTCCCCTCCCGGTTGCCCTCGGGCTGCCCCCGCGCCGTGCAGGGGGCAGACATCTGGGTGTTCGTCGGCTCAACCGAGCGGGCGGCCACCCGGGCGGCACTGGCGAAACAGCTCGCCGGGCTCGCCGCGGTGGTGGGACCGGCCGTGCCGTGGGGTCAGGCGGCGGCGAGCGCGGCGCGGGCGAGGTTCGCCTGCGATGCCCGCAGCGCCGGGCGGCTTCGCGGTATCGCCGCGGCCGACCCCCTGTTCACCGACGAACATCTCAGCGCCCTGCTGCTGGCCAGCGACCCCGGGCTCATCACCGACCTCGCGTCCCGCCGGCTCGCCCCCCTTGACGGGCTGCCCGACCGGACCAGGGAACGGCTGGCCGAGACCCTCCTGCACTGGCTGACCCTGCGGGGGCAGCGCGGGCTGATCGCCGAGCGGTTGCACATCCATCCGCAGACYGTCCGCTACCGGGTCAACCAGCTTCGCGAGCTGTTCGGACCATGTCTGGAGGACCCTGACACCCGCTTCGATCTCGAACTGGTGCTGCGCGCCGGGGGCGCCGAGGACGTGGCCACCGACCCGGTGAGCGCCGCGGTCCGCGAGGACACGGACGAGGGCCGGGGCCCGGGCTCCCGCCGTCCCGCGGCGGTGCGGGGTCGGCCACTCGGGCCGTGACGGACCCCGCATCCGATACGGTCCAGGCGTGCGGCTGGGCTCCTTCAACATCATGCACGGCCTGTCGCTCACGGATGGGACGGTCGAGCCCGCCCGCTTCGCCGCGGCCGTCTCCGCTCTCGGCGTGGACGTCCTCGGGCTCCAGGAGGTCGATCTCGACCAGCCACGATCGGGTGGGCTGGACCTCGCCGCGGAGGCGGCGGCGATGATCGGAGCCGGCGACGACGACTGGCGGTTCGTCCCCACCGTCTTCGGCACGCCCGGCGTGGGCTGGCGGCCGGCTGACGGGCAGCGCCGGGACGACGAGCCGGCGTACGGCATCGCTCTGATCAGCCGGCTGCCCGTCCGTGAGTGGCGAGTGATCGACCTCGGCCGGGCGCCGGTGCGGTCCCCGATCGCGATACCGGGGGGTCCGGACAGGCGGGGACGTCTGATCATGCTCGACGACGAGCCGCGGGCCGCGATCGCCGCGCGGGTGGAGTCGGCCGGGGGCCMGCTGACGGTGGTCAACACCCATCTGTCGTTCGTGCCGGGGTGGAACGCCGTGCAGCTGCGCCGGCTGGCCCGCCGGCTCGCGGACGTCCCGGGGCCGCTGGTCCTGCTGGGCGATCTGAACCTGCCCGGCCGGCTACCGGCCGCGCTCACCCGCTGGCGCCGGTTGGCGGTGACGCCCACCTACCCCGCGCACTCCCCGCGGGTGCAGCTCGACCATGTGCTGGCCCGCGGGCCGGTAGGCAGGATCATCGCCGTGCAGGCCCGCCGCGTGCCCATCTCGGATCACCTGGCGCTGTCCGTCGACCTCGCCGACCCGCGGGCCTGACCCGCGGCGGGCCCGGTGCTCGGACTCGCGAGCAGGTCGGCGAGCTCCTCCTCGGACAACGTCGGGGGCCGGACAACGGCGCCGGTACGCACGTACAGGAAGGCGGCGTCGACCGCACTCGGGTCGACGCCCCGCAGGCGGGCCCAGGCCAGCCGGTAGATCCCGAGCTGAAGATCGTCGGCATCGGACCGGCCGGTCTTCCAATCGACCACCTCCCATCGACCGCCGCCGAGGTCGTAGACAGCGTCGATGCGACCGCGCACGATCCGCCCGGCGAGGCGGAGCTCGAAGGGTGCCTCGATCGCGAATGGCCGCCGGGCACCGTACGCGGTACGCAGAAACGCCTGCTGCAGCGAGCGCAGATCGTCGTCGGTGAGCTCCGCGTCGGCCGCGCCGGGCAGATCCTCGGTGTCGATCAGTGCACGGTAGTCGAAAATCTCCTCAACCCAGGCGTGGAACCGGGTGCCGCGACGGGCCGCGGCCACTGGACGGCGCGGCAGCGGCCGGACCAGCTCACGGGCGAACGCCTCCGGGTCCGCGCGCAGCCGGACGATCTGGGACGCGGTGAGGCTCGCCGGCAGGGCGACATCGGTCCGCGCGAGGCGTGCCGCGCGTTCCTCGGCGAGCAGCAGCCGGGCCTCCCGGTCGAGCTCGGCGAGCAGGACGCGCTCGGCCGCCGTCATCCCGGCCGGACCGTCGACGAACGGTTCCCCGGCCGGTTCCGCCGACGCCCCCGGTACGCTCAACGCGGCCAGCCGCGCCATGACCCCCTCGGCCGCGGCGAGGCGCCGGGCGTACGGCTCCGGCTCGTAGGGGATCGGCCAGGCGAACCGTTCCGGCGTCGCCAGCGCCGGGTTGGTACGCTCCGCCGGCTCCGGCGCCCAGACGTCGACCAGCCCACCGCCGGTGCGGGCGTGCTCGGCGAGCTCGTCGAGGAACACCGAGGCACCGCGTGGGGTCTTCTGGGTGGGCCCCCACCAGTGCCCGCTCGCGAACAGCAGCGACTTCGCCCGGGTGACCGCAACGTAGGCGAGCCGGCGTTCCTCCCGCTCGGCGTACTGACGGGCATCGGCCCGGAAGGCGTCCAGGGCGGCCTTCTCGGCGCAGACCGTGAACGCCGGCAGATCGTCGGCATCGCCGCGCAGCGGGATCGGCAGCACGCCCGGCGAGGTGGTCCACTGGTCGCGCACGGTCAGGTCAGGGAACACCTTGCTGGTCAGGTTCGGGACGGCGACGACCTCCCATTCCAGGCCCTTGGAGCGATGCATCGTCATCAGGGCGATCGCGTCGGCCCCGGACGGGCCGGCGACGTCGAGACCCCGCTCGTGCTCCCGCGCCGCCCGGAGGAATCCGAGGAACGCGGGCAGGGAGTTCGTRCCGTCGGGATCGGTGAAGCCCGCGGCCACATCCAGGAAGGCCGCGACGTTCTCCTGGCGCCGGGCCCGCACCGCCACCTCGGTCGCCGTGAGCTCCACGTCCAGCCCGATCGTCGCGACCACCCGGTGCAGCAGGTCGAGCAGGCCCTCGCCGACGTGCCCACGCAGCGCGGCGATCTCGGCGGCAAGCCGACGCACCCGGGCGCGCCCCGGCGCGGACATCTGCGGCCCGRGGTCGTCGAGGACGTCCGACAGGGCGACGACGTCGGCGGGGTCGACGTCGGCGACCGCCTCGGCAAGTGGATCGGACCGTCCCGGCAGGTCCGGATCGCCGACCGGGTCCGGGACCCGCGCCGCCTCACGCGCGTGGCGGCCGAGCGCGGCGAGATCCCGGGGGCCGAGCCGCACCCGCGGCCCCGTGAGCAGCCGGACGAGCGCGGCGTTCGCCGTCGGCGAGTCGAGCACCTCCAGCATGGCCACGATCTCGGCGACCTCCGGGACGATGAGCAGCCCGGTCAGCCCGACGACCTCGACGGGCAGCCCGGCCGCCTGCATCGCGGTAAACAGCGCGGGGATGTCGCCACGGGCCCGGACCAGCACGGCGATGTCGCCGGGAGCGGTGCCGGCGTCGACCACCCGGCGGAGCTGGCCGGCGATCCAGGCCACCTCGTCGGCCCAGCTGACGTGCAACGCGACCACCGCCTCGCCCTGGTCAGCCACGTCGGGTCGCGGGCGGAGCTCGACGACGCGGTGACGGGCCCGCAGCTGTGCGGCGACGGTGTTGGCGAGGCGGAGCAGCCGGCCGCCGCTGCGCTGGTTCACCGACAGTTCGTAGACGGCCGCGGGCGTGCCGTCGGCCCCGGGGAAGTGCGTGGGGAAGTGGTCGAGGTTCGCCACCGACGCCCCGCGCCAGCCGTAGATCGCCTGGCAGGGGTCGCCGACGGCGGTGACCGGATGCCCGCCGCCGAACAGGCCGGTGAGCATCCGCCGCTGGGCCACCGAGGTGTCCTGGTACTCGTCGAGCAGGACGACAGCGGCCCGCGCCCGCTCGGCCCGACCGACCTCCGGCATGGTCTCGGCGAGCCTCGCGGCACAGGTGACCTGGTCACCAAAGTCCAGGACGTCGCGTTCCCGCCGGGCCGCCCGGTACTCCGCCACCAGGGCGGCCAGCTCCCGGCGCCCCCGGGCGGCGGCCGCGCACCGGCGTAGCTCCCGGCGGACGCCCCGGGTGCCCCGCCGCTGCTCGGCACGCCGCAGCGCCGCGTCGATCTCGGCGAGCAGCGCGCCGTCGAACGCGACGAGGTCCGCCGGATCGACCAGGTGCTCGCTCATCTCGGCGTCCAGCGCGACGAGCTCGCCGACGAGCGCGCCCAGCGAACGTGTCAGCGCCTCCACCTTCCCGCCGTGGGAGCGGGCGACCCGGGCGGCGAGCTGGTAGCGGGCCGCGCCGGAGATCAGCTGGAGGTCCGGCTCCAGCCCCAGCCGCAGGGCGTTGTCGACGACCAGCCGCCCGGCGAAGGCATGGTAGGTGGCGACGGTCGGCTCCCCGTCCACCTCGCCGTCCGCGGCCGGTCCACCCGGGCCCGCCCCAGCCGACGCCTTGCGCAACGCCAGCCGCACCCGGCCGGACAGCTCCGCCGCCGCCTTCGTCGTAAAGGTCAGTCCGAGCACCTGGTCGGGCCGCACCTGCCCGGTGGCGACGAGCCAGACCACCCGCGCGGCCATCACCGAGGTCTTGCCGGATCCCGCACCCGCGATGATGACCCCCGGTTCGAGCGGAGCGGTGGCCGCGGCGATCTGCTCGTCGGTATACGGGACCTCCAGCAGGTCGCGCAGGTCGTCCGGGTCGAGCCGGGGACCGGCGACGCCGCCCGCCGGGTCACCGTCGACGTCGCCGTCGAAACCGGGCAGGAACGGCTGGCGGGGAATCGTCACGTGGACGCCCGCGCCCGGCTGCTCCACCCGCGGGTTCACTCGACCACCTGACGTCCCTCGGGCCGCGCGGGGCAGCTCGTCTGGAAGGTGCACAGCGTGCAGTGGTCGCCGGGCGTCGGCCGGAACGCCTCGGCGTCGATGGTGCGCACCGCCGCGTCGAGCACCTCGTCCATCCAGGTCGCGCCGTGGGGAGGCAGCGCGCTCTGGGCCTGGACCTCCGGCGGGCCAGGCCGCTCCCCCGGCAGCCGCGGACCGGCCGCCGCAGCGCCGGCATCCCGCCGGAGCTGCACGAGCTCCGCCCCGCCGGGCACCGCCCGGGGCTGATCCGCCCCGGGCTGATCCGGCGCCGCGGCCGCGAGCACATCGTCGAGCGCGCCGGCCCGCACGGCGAGCTGATAGCTGCCCAACTGGGGGTGGGTGGCGAGCTCGGCGGGAGCGACCGCGGTCCGACCGGTCTTGAAGTCTATGACGTGGACCCGGCCGGCCTCGTCCAGTTCGAGCCGGTCGATGAATCCGCGCAGCTGGACGTCCCGCCCGGCGACCCGTAGGTCGCAGGAGAACCTGACCTCCGCGTCGATCACGCGCCGACCGCGCTCGGCGGCGTGCCAGTCCAGGAAGCGGGCGAGCGCCTCGCGGGCGGCCGCGCGCTCCTGATCGGAGCGCCAGCGGGCGTCGAAGTCCAACTGCCGCCACACCGTGTCCAGCCGGGCGTCGAGCGCGGCGAGGTCGGCCGGGGTCCGCCCGGTCGTGACCTCGTCCGCCAGGGCGTGCACCACCTTGCCGAATCCCTGCGCGGTCGAGGCCGGGGTGACCGCGTACGCCTCGTGCTCTAGGAACCACCGCAGGGAACAGGCGCCGATGCTCGACAGCGACGAGCCGGACAGCCGGATCGGCCCGGCCACCGGGACAACAGGAACATCCGACGTGGTGGGGTCGAGCAGCCCCCACCAGGTGTCCGGGTGCGCGGCCGGCACCAGGGGCCGGCCCGCCTGGTCCCGTGCGGCGGCGAGCGCGGCGAGGCGGGCCTGCGCGGCGGAGCGCATCACCGGGCTTGAGTCCGGTTCCGTCGCCAGCCGGCGCAGGGTCGCGACCAGGCCGACCAGGGTGAGCGGCCGGGCTGGGCGACCGGGCACGTGCTCCACCGCTACACCCAGTTCCTCAAGGAAGCGGCTCGGCAGGCTGCCGTCGTCCTCGGGGCTGTTCACCGCGGTGACGACCAGCCGGCGCCGCGCCCTGGTCAGGGCGACGTAGAACAGCCGACGTTCATCGGCGAGCAGGTCCTGGCGGGTCAGCGGCGGGCGCAACCCGCCCCGGGACGGCGCGTCGAGCTGCTCCGCACCGAGCAGCGAATGCCGCTCCCGCAGGTCGGGCCAGGTGCCGTCCTGCACTCCGCAGACGACGACGACCTCCCATTCGAGCCCCTTGGCGCGATGGGCGGTCAGCAGCCGCACCCCGCGGCGGCGCACGGACTCCCCGGCCGGCTTGAGGACGTCCCCGGCGATCTGCTGGCGGGTGAGCTCCGCGACCAGGGACGCGACGCCACCGCCCGGCCCACGCCGCTGGCCCAGCCGGGTGACGGCATCGAAGAGCGCCACGACGGCGTCGAGGTCACGGTCGGCCGCGCGCCCGGCGGCGCCCCCGGCCGCCGAGGCATGTCGCAGCCGCGCCGGCCACTCGCTCGCCGACCACAGCGCCCACAGCGCGTCCTGCGGGGCGCCCGAGGAGTCCCGCAACGCCTGACCGGCCGTCCGCAGCAGACCGCCGACCCGCCGGACCGGACCGGCCAGGTCGTCGGGGATCGTCGCCAGCCAGTGGTCGGGCTCGGCGACCGCCGCCCGCAACAGCTCCGCCGACGGCGCCGGATGCTCGGACCCCGCGTCGCGCTCGAAGGTGCGCAGAGCCCGGCCCAGCGCCCGCAGCCCGGCCGGGTCCGCTCCACCGAGCGGCGAGGTGAGCAGGGTGCGCGCCGCGTCGACGGTGAGCGCCCCGGCCGGATCCTCCGCGCAGCGCAGCGCCAGCAGGAGCAGGGCGGCGGCCGGCTCCTGGGCGACCGGCAGGTCGTCACCGTCGGCGCTGACCGGAACGCCGGCGGCGGCCAGCACGCGGCGCAACCGGCCGATCCGCTCGGCCGTGCGGACCAGGACCGCCATCGCGTCCCAGGCGACGCCGTTCTCCAGATGTTCGCGACGGAGCAGGTCGGCCACCGACTCGGCCTCCGCGCCGGTGCCCGGAAACGTGCGGGCCTGCACCTGGCCTGCCCCGGCGTCGGCGCGCCCGACGAGGTCGCGGTGTGCCCGGATCGCGGCCACCGGAAGCCCGGCGGCCGGGATCCGCCGGGCCACGTGCCGGCTCGCCGCCAGCGGGGCCGGGGCCATCCGCCGACAGCGCCGCAGCGCGACGATCGGCGCCGGCTCGCCGTCGAGGCGGGGGAACCGGGCCGGGAAGCCCAGCAGGCCGGCGACCTCGGCCCCCCGGAAGGCATAGATCGACTGGTCCGGGTCGCCCAGCACGACGAGGTTGCCACCACCACCGGCCACCGCCTCCAGCAGGCGTTCCTGAGCCGGATCGGTGTCCTGGTACTCGTCAACGAAGACGTGCCGGTAGCGCCCACGCAGCCAGGCGCCCCCCTCGGCACTCTCGGCGACGACCACGGCCCGGTGGACGAGATCGGTGTAGTCGACCGCCCCCTCGAATCCGAACACGTCGAGGTACATCTCGTAGAACTCGGCGAGGGCGGCCCAGTCCGGGCGGCCGGTACGCCGAGCGAGCTGCGCCAGCGCGACCGGTTCGAGCCCGACCTCGCGGGCCCGGGCCAGCAGCGCCCGCACCTCCTCGGTGAAACCGCGGGTGCGCAGGCAACCCACAAGCGGCTCGGGCCAGACCGGCCGGCCGTCCTCGCGGGAACCCTCGATGAGATCGCGCAGCCGACTGTCCTGCTCCGGGCCGGACAGCAGCCGGAGCCCGCCCGGCGGGGCCGGCCGCTCGTGCGCGCGCAGCAGCGCCAGGCACCAGGCGTGGAACGTCCACGCCCCGGGACCTCCGCCGGCCCCGCCCTCGGCACCGAGCCGTGCGGTGATCCGCTCCCGCAGCTCTCCGGCGGCTCGCCGGCTGAAGGTGAGGACCAGGATCGACCGCGGATCCGTCCCGGCTTCGATCCGCGCGGCGACCGCCTCGACGAGCGTGGCCGTCTTCCCGGTGCCGGGCCCGGCGAGCACCAGCAGCGGCCCGACGCCGTGCTCGACCACCGCGCGCTGCGCCGCATCCAGGACGAGCGGACGCGGCGGCGCGACCGGGGCGGCGATCAGCCGGTAGCCGGGGCGCGGGGCGGTGGGGGCGGGGGCAGGAAGGACGACCACGGGCAAAGCACATCACGTGGGTCCGACAACCCAGCCAACCCGCCGGCTCCGCGGCGGGTCGGCGTCCGTAGCGCGGCAGCGTCCGTAGCGCGGCAGCGATGGGACCGCGGTGTGGCGACGACCGGGACACTCGACGACCGGGACACTCGGGGGGCCTCTCACGCGTGCGCGTCAGGACGTGGCAGTGTCCTTAGTCATGACCGAGTGCAGCGACAAGGTCGCGCTCCTGACCGGAGCGGGATCCGGCATCGGTGCCGCCTGCGCCCGCCGACTGGCGAGGGCGGGCGCCCGGGTCGTCGCCACCGACCTCGACGCGCACACTGTCAAGGAGGTGGTGGCGACGATCGAGGACGGTGGCGGGGAGGCGCTCGCTCTGGAGGCGGACGTCACCGATCCCGATTCGCTCGAACGCGCCGTCCAGGTCACCGTCGGCACCTTCGGACGGCTGGACCTGGCGGTGAACAACGCGGGAGTGAGCGCGGGGCGCGAGCCGGTGGAGACCACCCCGGCGCAGGACTGGCAGCGGGTGCTGGACGTCAACCTCTCCGGCGTCTTCTACAGCATGCGGGCCGAGATCACGGCGATGCTGCGCGGCGACGGAGGCTCGATCGTCAACATGGCCTCGGTGCTCGGGGTGGTCGGGTTCGCCGGGTCGGCGCCCTACGTCGCCGCGAAGCACGGGGTCATCGGGCTGACCAAGACGGCCGCCCTGGACTACGCCACCCGCGGCATCCGAGTGAACGCGGTGGCGCCGGGCTTCGTGGACACCCCGCTGCTGCATGTCGACGGCCGGCCGCGGCGCGGAGCCGCGCTGTTCTCGCCGATCAACCGGCTGGGCACGGTCGACGAGGTGGCCGAGGTCGTCGTCTTCCTGCTGTCCGACCGGGCCTCCCTGGTCACGGGCAGCGTCTATCTGGCCGACGGCGGCATGGCCGCCCGCTGACCGGGCCCGCGGCGGTCAGGCCGGAGAACCGTCCCACCGGGCCGCGGCGAGATCGACCTGGTCGCCTCCGGGGCGCAGCGGCGTCCGGTCGGCGACGAGCCGGCGCAGGGCCTCGACCGGTGCGGCCGGGTTCGGTTCCCCGGTCGCCCGGATCACCCGGTGCCAGGGCACCTCGTCGCCGAATCGGGACAGCACGGCTCCAACCGTGCGCCCCGACCCGGCGCCGACGTACTCGGCCACGTCGCCATAGGTCATCACCCTGCCCGGCGGGATGCGCGCCACCGCATCCAGCACCTCAAGGGCGTGCGGACCCGGCGCGCCGCCGAGCGAGATCCGGGTACCGAGCCCGGCGGAGACGCTCGCCGGCGGCGCATCACGCCGGGCCCGCGGCCTGGGGCTCATCCAGGCTCCGTGGGACTCGTCCGGGCTCCGTGGCTCATCCGGGCTCAGTAGACCGGCAGCGACTTGTCGACCTGGATCGCCCACGCGGTCACGCCACCCTGGACGTGCACGGCAGAGGAGAAGCCGGCGCCCTTCAGCGTGGCGAGCGCGTCGGCCGAGCGCACCCCGGACTTGCAGTAGACGACCACCCGACGGTGCTGCGGCAGTTCGGAGAGATGCGCGGGCAGGTCCCCCTTGGGGATCAGGCGCGCGCCGGGGATCCGGACGATCTCCCACTCGGCCGGCTCACGGACGTCGACGAGCTCGATCGGCTCGCCGGCATCCAGCCAGCTCTTGAGCTCRCCCGCGGTGATCGTCGAGCCGGCGGCGGCCAACTGCGCCTCCTCCGAGACCGCCCCGCAGAACGCCTCGTAGTCGATCAGCTCGGTGATCGTCGGGTTCTTCCCGCACAACGGGCACTCCGGGTCCTTGCGGACCTTGATCGACCGATAGGTCATCTCCAGGGCGTCATACACCATCAGCCGACCGACCAGCGGATCACCGACCCCGGTCAGCACCTTGATGGCCTCGGTGGTCTGGATGGAGGCGATGGAGGCGCACAGCACACCCAGCACCCCGCCCTCGGCGCAGGAGGGGACCATGCCGGGAGGAGGCGGCTCCGGGTAGAGGCAGCGGTAGCACGGTCCGTGCTCGGCCCAGAAGACGCTGGCCTGACCGTCGAAGCGGTAGATCGAACCCCAGACGTAGGGCTTGCCGAGCAGCACCGCGGCGTCGTTGACCAGGTAACGGGTGGCGAAGTTGTCCGTGCCGTCGACGATGAGGTCGTACCCGCTGAAGATCTCCATGACGTTGGAGGCGTCCAGCCGGGTCTCGTGCAGGACGACGTTCACGTACGGGTTGATGTTGCGAACCGAGTCACGGGCCGACTCCGCCTTCGAGCGGCCGACGTCGGACTGGCCGTGGATGATCTGACGCTGCAGGTTCGACTCGTCAACGGTGTCGAACTCGACGATGCCTAGCGTCCCGACGCCGGCGGCGGCCAGGTACATCAGCGTCGGCGAGCCGAGGCCACCGGCACCGACCGCCAGCACCCTGGCGTTCTTCAGCCGCTTCTGGCCGTCCATGGCGACATCCGGAATGATCAGATGCCGAGAGTACCGGCGGATCTCGTCGACGGTCAGCCCCTCGGCGGGGTCGACCAGGGGCGGAAGGGACACGCTTGCTCCTCGCGTTCGGTGTCGTCCTTCGACGATGCCACAGCGCGACGCGGCGTCGCCGGATTTGGGCCATCCGCCGGGAGGTCCCTCATCACGGGTACACGTCGGACATCGCGACGGCCGGCCCTCTGGTGCAGCGCACGGCGCCCCCGGAGTGTTCCCGCGGCTGCCACGGGTAGACCTCTTCCTACCCACCGCACATACAGTGAGGAGTGAGTGCAGTGTCCTTCACTGACAAGGTCAGGAACAAGATGCAGGAGCTCCGCGGGCGGACCAAGGAACAGGCCGGCAAGGCCACCGAGAACCGGGACCTGCAGGCGGAGGGCCGGGGAGAACGCGGCGTCGCCGACCTCAAGAACGCCGGGGAGAAGGCGAAGGAGGCCTTCCGTCACTGACCGCCCCTGTCGTTGACCGCCTTCCGTCACTGACCGCCCGGTATCCACCGGCCCCCGCCACCACCTGCCCCCGGCTCCCGCGCCGGGACCGCTCCTCAGGTCGGTCGTGGGGAACCGCTCCTCAGGCGGATCGCCGCGTCGGGGGCGTCTTCGAGGTCGGCGTCCTCGGGGCCGTCTTCGGGGCCGTCCTCGAGGAGGTGGCCTTGGCCGCGGAGGTCTTGGCCGCGGAGGCCTTGGCCGCGGAGGTCTTCGCGGGCGGCGTCTTCGTGGCGGCGTTCGTCTTCGCGGTGCTCCTCGTCGAGGACGGCGTCTTCCGGGCGGTCGACCGCGTACCCGGGGCCGACGAGGCACCCTTGACCGAGGAGGTACGGCCGCCCCGCCGTCCGTCGGACGCCTTGTCGTCGGACGCCTTGTCGTCGGACGCCTTGTCGTCGGGCCCCTCGTCGGTGACCCCGGCCGCCGCGGGCCCCGCGTCACCATCTGCCACAGCCGCACCACCTGCCACAGCCGCACCACCTGCCACAGCCRCTTCGCCGGGCCGTCCAGCGCGGGCGGCGGCTATGCTCGCGCGCAGCGCCGCCATGAGGTCGCCGACCGCCTCGCTGGCCGGCCCGCCCGGCGAAGCCACAACCTCGCGGCCGGCGACCTTCGCATCGATCACGGCCTGCAGGGCCTCACGGTAGTTGTCGGTGTACCTGGTGGGGTCGAAGTCGGCTGCCAGGGTGTGGATGAGCGAGGCAGYCACCGACAGCTCCTGCGGGCGTACCGCGACGTCCTCCTCAAGGAACGGAAAGTCCGGTTGCCGCACCTCGTCCGGCCAGACCATGGTCTCCAGGACGAAGACGCCGCCGCGCACCCGGAGCGTCGCGAGCTGCTCGCGTTGCCGCAGGGCTATCTTCACCAACGCGACACGGCCCGATGCGGCCAGCGCGTCGCGAAGGAGAACGTAGGGTTTGGCGCCGGTGCGGTCGGGCTCGACGTAGTAGCTCTTCGCGAAGTAGATCGGGTCGACCTGCTCCAACGGGACGAACTCCAGCACGTCGATCGCCCGGGAGGTGGACAGCGGGAGATTCGCGAAGTCCTCGTCGGTGAGTACGACGGTCTCCCCATCCGGCAGCTCGTAGCCCTTGGCAATGTCGGCGTAGTTGACCTCGTCCCCGTCGGCCTCCGCCACTCTCCGGTATCGGATACGGGACCSATCCGACCGTCTAACCTGGTGAAACGCGACATCCCGTTCCTGGGTCGCCGAGTAGAGCCTCACCGGGATGGACACCAGGCCGAAGGAGATCACGCCCTTCCAGGTCGCACGCATGTTCGCCCCTCACGTCACGTACCCCTATGGTGTCCCACCGGAAGCCCACGAGTAAGCCAGACAGGCGRAAAGCTTGAACCTATCAACAGGTGAAGATCTCCAGGACGCCAGCCGCCCTGGAGACACACCGGAGAACGCCGACGACCGGCGGGGGATATATGTGCAGGAGGGCGGAACGTACCCAGAACGGGAAGCCTGGTGCGAGCGGGACACGGAGCCGGGAACGGCGCGGGAGCGGGGGGTGGGATGAGTGACGGACGCCACCGCCACGTCCGTGACGAGGCCGGCCCGGCCGATGGCGCGTGAGGGCCACCCGTTCCGGGCACATCGCGATCCGGACCCCGGACAGGTTCGGATCGTCCATTTCCGGCGCCCGCCCCAGCGGGTCGCCATAACGATGAGCGCAGGAGGACGTCCCCATGGGAGCACCCACCGACCTTCCGGCATCCGATCTTCCGATCGAGGCGCCCGACGCCGACGCCGTCGAGCAGGCCCGGGAGATACGTCCGGCCGGCCCGGCGCCGCGCTGGCTACCTTCGGCGCCACCCGTCGAGGCCGACGAGTACGACGTCGTCGAGCAGAGCATCGTGGTCGAGACCGACGAGGACGACGACTACCGCTGACCCGACCACCAGCGACCCGACTACCAACGWCCCGACCACCAGCGACCCGACCACCAACGACCCGACCACCAGCGACCCAGCGCCACCCCGCGCGAGCGACGAGCAGGCCGGCTGGTTTCGTTTCGACGAACGCCGGCCGGTCGGACCCCGCGGGTACTGTTGACCGCATCAACCAGGAGGTGCGCCATCAGCCAGGAGGTGCGCCGGTGACCGCCGAGCCAGCCCCGCCCGACGCACGACCGGGCAGGGCTCCCCGGCTCCCCCGCACCGCGCGCCGCTTCCAGCTTCTGGGARCCGCCCGCGAGGTCTTCGTCGCCCAGGGCTACCACGCAGCGGCGATGGACGAGATCGCCGAGCGGGCCGGCGTCAGCAAACCGGTGCTGTACCAGCACTTCCCCGGCAAGCTCGAGCTCTATCTCGCGCTGCTCGACGAGCACRCCACCCAGCTGGTGACGAGCGTCCAGGACGCGCTCGCCTCCACCTCGGACAACCACGCGCGCATCGCCCGGTCCATCCGAGCGTACTTCGACTTCGTCAACGACCCCTCTGGGGCACACCAGCTCGTGCTGGAGTCGGACCTGCGCAACGAGCCCGCGGTCCGCCAGCGCATCGAGACCGCCTTCGCCCAGTGCGTGCGGGCCATCGCCGCGACGATCGTCGCCGACACCGGGCTGCCCCAGGACGAGGCCGACCTGCTCGCGGTCGGGCTGGTTGGGCTGGCCGAGACGGCGTCGCGCTGGTGGCTGGTCCGCGGTGCCACCGTGGAAAAGGAACGGGCCATCGAGTCGATGGTGGAGCTGGCCTGGCGCGGCATCGGCGGCTACCCCCGCCAGGAGCACCGGGATGCCGCGCGCACGAACACGGAGCCGCACGAGGAGGTCCCCCCCGCCGGCTGACGTCGTCCGGCACATCGGGYGTAACGGGCGCGCCGGGCATATCGGGTGTAACGGGTGTAACGGGCGCATCGGGCAAGCGTTTGCCGGGTGAGCGGATGTGCCCGGAGCGAACACGCCACCCCTGCCGCGGTGGAGAAGTCCCGGAAGCCATAGTGTGGGCGGTGATCCAAGATCGGCGGCGCTCGTCCGCCGACGGTAGGTCCGACGAAGGCGGAGGTCATCGGGTGGAGGTCAAGATCGGCGTCCGGCAGGTCAGTCGGGAGCTGGTGCTGGAGAGCAGCCAGTCCCCGGAGGCTGTCGCCGCGCTGGTGAATGAGGCGGTCAAGGCCGACAACGGGGTGCTGACCCTCGTCGACGACAAGGGCCGGCAGGTGATAATGCCGATCGCGTCGCTGGCCTATGTGGAGATCGCCGCGACCACGACTCGACGGGTGGGCTTCGGCGCCGTCTAGGTCCCGGCCGACCACCGGCAGCGGTCCGCCGGCCGGCCCGCCGGGGAGCCGACCGGCGTCGCCGCGCCGGTCGGCGGGCCCGGATCAGGCGGACAGGCCCAGTGCCGCCATCCGCCGGCCATGCGCCGCCATGATGCGGTTGAAGATCGCCGCCAGCGCCTCCAGGTCGCCAACCCCGACCAACAGCCCGGTGAGCGCGTCGCGATCGACCCCGACCCGCTGGGCCTGCGTGAGCGCCTCACCGACGAGCCGACGGGCCCACAGCGCCAGCCGCCCGGCCACCGTCGGGTTGGCGCTGATCGCCGCGCGCACCCGCTCGACCGCGAAGGCTGCGTGCCCGGTGTCGTCGAGCACCTTCAGAACCAGTTCGCGTGACGGTGACGGAAGCCGCGCCGCGATCTCGCGATAGAAGTCCGCCGCGATGTTGTCCCCCACGTAGGCCTTCACGAGGCTCTCCAGCCAGTCGGCCGGGGCGGTCGAGTTGTGGAAGGCGGTCAGTGGCGCGATGAACGGGGCCATCGCGAGCTCCCGGTCGACGCCGAGCCGGTCCAGCTCGTCGCTGATGGCCTGGAAATGGGCGAACTCGGCGGCGGCCATCTTCGCCAGGGCGATCTTGTCGGCAACGGTCGGTGACATCCGCGCGTCGGTGGCCATGCGCTCGAAGGCGGTCAGCTCGCCGTAGGCGAGCAGGCCCAGCAGATCCACGGTCGCCTGGTCCACGGTCGCCTGGTCCACGGTCGGTGCGGGTCCGGCATCCGGGGACGGGGGCACCCGATTGTCAGAGTCACCTACCTGACCGGGGGCGGTGATGGCGATGGGTGTCGCCGGGCCGGTCGGGGTCCGTGTCGTCTGTGCCACAGGCGCGATTCTGACACCCGCCGCAGTCGCTGTCGGCAAACACTCCTGCCAAGGAGCCCCCACCCGGGGTTACACCGGCTATGCTGGGGGCAGCCAGGGGTCGTTATGTCACCTCGGCCGCCGTGTAGCAGGCGTCGCCTCGTCACCTGTGCACCCAGAGTTGCCATCGAGGGCACCGGGGCACATGGATTTTCGGGTCGCGGGCGCCGCGCGGCTCACCGCGAGCGGGTTCAGCGTAGACACCGCTCAGAGAAGACCAGGAGCGTCCCGCTGTCCGTCACAGCTGAAGTACCCACAGATGATCTGACTCCCTACGAGCCACAAACCACCCCCTCCACCCCCGGGTCCCCGGCGGCACCGACCTTCGCGGAGCTCKGCGTGCGCGCCGAGACCGTCTCGGCCCTGACCGAAGCGGGCATCGTGCACGCTTTCCCCATCCAGGAGTTGACGCTTCCACTCGCCCTGGCCCGCAACGACATCATCGGGCAGGCCCGCACCGGCACCGGCAAGACCCTCGCGTTCGGCGTCCCGGTGGTGCAGACGGTGCTGGCGGCCAAGGAGGGTGCCGACGGCCGTCCGCAGGCCCTCGTCGTGGTGCCCACCCGTGAGCTGTGCGTCCAGGTGACCGCGGACGTCACCCGCGCCGGCGCCCGCCGTGGCCTGCGGGTRCTGTCCGTCTACGGCGGGCGTGCCTACGAGCCGCAGCTGTCCGCGCTGCGCGCCGGGGTCGACATCGTCGTCGGCACGCCCGGCCGCCTGCTGGATCTCGCCCGCCAGCACGTGCTCGACCTGGCCGGCGTCGGCACCCTGGTGCTCGACGAGGCCGACGAGATGCTCGACCTCGGCTTCCTGCCGGACGTCGAGCGCATCATGTCGCAGCTGCCGACCGAGCGGCAGACGATGCTGTTCTCCGCGACCATGCCCGGCCCGGTCATCTCCCTGGCCCGGCGGTTCATGAAACGGCCCGTGCACGTCCGCGCGGAACAGCCGGATGAGGGGCGCACGGTCCCGACCACCCGTCAGCACGTCTTCCGCGCCCACGCGCTGGACAAGATGGAGGTGCTGGCCCGGGTCCTGCAGGCCGGCGGCCGGGGGCTCGCCATGGTGTTCGTGCGGACCAGGCGCACCGCGGACAAGGTCGCCGAGGACCTCGCCAAGCGCGGCTTCGCGGCCGCGGCGGTGCACGGCGACCTGGGCCAGGGCCAGCGCGAGCAGGCGCTGCGCGCCTTCCGCTCCGGCAAGGTCGACGTCCTGGTCGCCACCGACGTGGCCGCCCGGGGCATCGACATCAACGGTGTCACCCACGTGGTCAACTACCAGTGCCCCGAAGACGAGAACGTCTATCTGCACCGCATCGGCCGCACCGGTCGGGCGGGCGAGAGCGGGGTGGCCATCACCTTCGTCGACTGGGACGACCTGCCGCGGTGGACGCTCGTCAACAAGGCGCTCGCCCTGCCGTTCGATGGCCCGGTGGAAACCTATTCCACCTCCCCCCACCTGTACGAGGCGCTCGGCATCCCGGCGGGCGCGAAGGGCACCCTGCCGCACGCGGCGCGGACCCGCGCCGGGCTCGCGGCCGAGGACATCGAGGATCTCGGGCAGTCCGGTCGCGGCGGGCGCCGCGGCTCGCGGACCGGGCGTGACCAGGACCGTTCCGAGCCGGCGGCGGTGCCGACCCGGACTCGCGCCCGTCGGCGCACCCGCGGCGGTGGTGCGGCGGCCGCGGGTGCGGGGCTGGCCATCGCCGCGGACCCGGCGGACCCGGCGGACCCGGTCGACGAGGACGGCCGGAAGGCCGGCGCACCCGTGGTGGACGGTGCCGGGCAGACCGGGCTGGTCGAGTTCACCGGGACCGCCCCGCTCACCGACACGGACACCGACACCGCCCGCGTCGTCTCCGCCCTGGCCTCGGAGACGGGCGTCGAGGCCGAGGAGTCGCCGCGCCGCCGGCGCCGGCGGCGCGGCAACCGTGGCCGCGGCACGGGCACGATGCGGGAGGCCGGCGACGGCACCGAGGCCGACGCCGACGCGCCACCCCGAGCCGAGTCGGCCTGACACCCCGGCCCCCGGCCCCGCATACCCGCGGGGGTCGCCGGTCCGCGGGGGTCGTCAGCCCGCGGGCCGAAAATGCAGGCCCAGCCGGACCCAGCTCAGCCGCCGGCACGAGGGACAGCGCACCAAGGAGGGATGYCGGAGCCGGACCAGCGGTAGATGGACGCTCGGCGTCAGGACGCGCAGCGCGTGCCAGGCGCCGAGGGAGCTGGTCTGCCCGCATCGGGAGCAGTTGACGGTCAGGCTGGTGTTCGGCGGTGTCACGGGGCGGACGCCGCTGTACAACGCACGCTTTCCATGCGCGTCGCGACCCACCGTTGATCTCGCGCGAACCGGAGTGACCAGGGGAGACCGGGCGCCACGCGGACGCAGCCGGTCGAACCCGGCCGTCGCCCGGTCCTGCGCCTGCCTCCCGCCCGGCACCCGGCCGGGTGTCCGCCCGAGCTCGTTCACCGTCGGCTCACACCCGCACCTCTCCGGTGCAGGTCGGTTCGCCGACCTGCACCGGAGGGCGGGAATGGTCCCGCATGCCCGCGGGTTGGCCGTCCCCCTCCCGAGGGCGTTGCCGCCGACCGGGCGAGGTGGCCCCCGGGCCGTCAACGGTTTCGGCGGCCTGTCCAACCGCGGTTCCGGCAGGGTCAGCGATGCCAGCGATGCCAGCGATGCCGGCAGCCGTGCCCACCCCCGCAACCCCGGCGATGGCACGGGCATGCGACCGGTAGGCCTCGGCCCCCTTGGAGCGCCGTGCGGTCGTCAGGATGGACCGCCCCGTTCCCGGCGCCTCGGCGAAGCGCACCGAGCGGGCTACCGGCGGCGCCAGCACCGCG
This sequence comes from Frankia sp. CcI156, assembly GCF_001983015.1. Lineage (NCBI taxonomy): Bacteria > Bacillati > Actinomycetota > Actinomycetes > Frankiales > Frankiaceae > Frankia > Frankia sp. CcI156. The sequence goes on along the minus strand of NZ_MOMD01000047.1, from coordinate 11,374 downwards.
ATGTCGTACCGGGCGGAGACGTCGGCGAGCACCGCCCGGCAGTGCGCCGTGCGACCGTCGAACAAGGTCGGCAGCACGCCGCGGACCCGCAGGCCGGGATTGGTCAGCCGCTGCACGTCGTGCACCGTGTCCAACAGCTGGCCGACGCCGCGGTGGGACAACGTCTCGCACTGCAGCGGCACGATGACCTCGTCCGCCGCCGTCAACCCGTTGATGGTGAGCACGCCCAGGGAGGGCGGGCAGTCGATGAGGATGAAGTCGTACTCGTCGACGATCTCGGCGAGGGCGAGCCGCAGCGCGTGCTCCCGCCCGGTGCGTGACAGCAGTACCGCCTCGCAACCCGCCAGCTCGATGGTCGCGGGCAGCAGATCGGTGCCGTCCGGTGTCCTGGTGATGATGATGCCGGCGGACAACCGTCCCAACAGGACGTCGTGCACCGACAGTTCGAGGGCATCCGGATCCAGCCCGAGCGAAAAGGTCAGACATGCCTGTGGGTCGAGATCGACCAGCAGGACCCGACGGTCCAGCTCGCACAGCGCGGCACCGAGACTCGACACGGAGGTCGTCTTGGCAACGCCGCCCTTCTGATTCGCAACAGCGAGTACTCGGGCCACACCGATCAGTGTGGGGGCGTGACCGATCCGTCACAACACTTGACGAGCGAAAATCTCGACGCGCCCCCGAGGCCACTCCGCAATCACCCTAAGTCGGACACCGACCAGCCATCCGCAACCCCGGTGGATCCCGGGGTACCACTCGTCTCATCCGGTGTGCGCCGCCGGGCGCGGGTCAGTTCGAGGCGGGGGCGGCGGTCTGCACCACCTCGAACGACCACAGCGTGGCCGCGGTGGCCGCGGGGGCACCCTGCCCCCCCGCCGGGGCCCCGTGGCCCGCCGGAGCGCCCTGACCGGCCGCGGTCTGCTCCGCGGCCTGCCGGTGGCCCTCACCGAACGCCTGCGAGGACTGCCACTTCTGGAAGTCCTCCTCGCTACGCCAACGGGTGTAGACGAGGTAGGTGTCCGTGCCCTCGATCGGGCGCAGCAGCTCGAACCATTCAAACCCGTCGGCCTGCTCCACCATCCCGGCGCGGCCGGCGAACCGCTTCTCCAGGGTGTCTCGCAGCTCTGCGGGCACGGTCAACACGTTGATCTTGACAACGCTCATGTCTTCAACCGTAGTGCGCGGGATCCATCACCGCACCGCTAGAGTCCCCCGACGTGCCAGGTCTTCCCCGTGTCGCCGTCCTCGGTCTCGATGCCGCCGGAGCCGCCGCGACAATCACACTCGCCGACGGTGGGCTGACCGTCACCGCGTTCTCCGAGGGCCCCGCGCCGCCGCCGTCCCTCGCCGAACTCGCCACGCACGATCTGACTGATCGTGTCGTCGCCGTGACTCCCGCTACGTTGCGCCTGGTCGGAGCCGCCGCGCTCGGTCCGCCTTTTGAGGTGCATGGCGCTCCCCAGCCGGATGGCGAAGCCCACCCGCTCGGCGTTTTCGAGGCCGTGGTGCTCACCGGCCCGGCGGCGCGGCTAGGTCCGGCCGGGACGGGCTCGGCCCGTTTCGGCGAGGTCTTCGATCTCGAGGTTCCCTGGCTGTTCCATGTCGCGGGTCCCGCGCGGCTCGCGGCCGCCCAGGCCCGGTGGATCGGGGAATACCTGCGCGGGCGGTACGCGCCGCCGTCGCCCGATGAGATGGCCGCTCGCCCGCGACTGGCCGGCCGATCGCTGCGCGGCGGGACACACGGTCAGCTGACAGCGCTGGACCGGGAGCTGCACGCGGGGCATACCCGGGCGGCCGAAGCCGGCTACCCGATGCCCCAGCCGCCTGGGACAGGCCTCAACCCGGGGTAGCCGGGGTAGCCGCCGGGGTGAGACGGGCAAGCCGCCGCGCCGCGGCCTCCAGGGTCGTGAGCTTCTTGGGGAAGCCGAACCGGATGATGTGGCGGCCGTCCGCCGGGTCCGCGAAGAACGACGAGCCGGGAACGGTGGCGACCCCGATCCCGGTGGCCAGCCGGCGAGCGAAGGCCACGTCGTCACCGGCCGGGTCGAGCGCGCGGGTGTCGCACATCACGTAGTACGCCCCGTCCGGTTCCCGGAAGGTGAAGCCGGTCCGGGCGAGGGCCGCGCAGAGCAGGTCCCGMCGTTCCCGGTACTGCCGGGCGRGATCGACGTAGTACGTCTGCGGCAGGTTCATCGCCGCCACCCCGCCGGCCTGCAACGGTGCCGCCGCCCCGACGGTGAGGAAGTCGTGCACCTTGCGGATCGCCGAGGTGTAGGCGGCGGGCGCGATCGTCCAGCCGACCCGCCAGCCGGTCACCGCGTAGGTCTTGGACAGCGCATTGATGGTGACGGTGCGGTCCTCCAACCCGGGAACGGTGGCCGGCGGGATGTGGCCGCCCGGGCCCAGGTAATGGATGTGCTCGTAGATCTCGTCGGTGAACACGAGCGCGTCGTGGCGCTGGCAGAGCTCGGCGACGAGGTCCAATTCGGCGCGGCGCAGCACCTTGCCGGTCGGGTTGTGCGGGGTGTTCAGCACGATGGCGCGGGTGCGGTCGGAGAACGCCGCACGCAGCTCCGCCTCGTCGATCGTCCAGTCCGGGGCATGCAGGCGGACGAGCTTCGGCCGGGCGCCGGAGAGGATCGCGTCCGGGCCGTAGTTCTYGTAGAACGGCTCGAACATGATCACTTCGTCGCCGGGGTCGACCAGCGCAAGCATCGCCGCGATCATCGCCTCGGTGGAGCCGCAGGTCACACAGATCTCGGTGTCGGGGTCGACCGACCAGCCCGGGTAGGTTCCGGCCACCTTCGCGGCAACGGCGGCGCGGAACTCCGCGGCTCCCCACGTGATGGCGTACTGGTTCACGTCCGCGTCGATGGCGGCCTTGGCCGCCTCCTTGAGCTGCGGCGGGCAGGCGAAGTCGGGGAAGCCCTGCGCGAGGTTCACGGCGTCGTGCGCGAGAGCGAGCCGGGTCATCTCCCGGATCACCGATTCGGTGAAGGTCGCGGCCTTCGCGGAGACCCGCGGCCGGGCGGGCGTGGCGGTCTGGTCGGGCACCGTCTCATGATGACGCCTCTCCCGGCCCGGTGTCCGGCGCCCCGGTGTCCGGGCCGACCCGGTGTCCGGGCCGACCCGGTGTCCGGGCCGACCCGCCGGTCGCCGGCGCCCTGGTACGCCGATGCCTCAGTCCTCGTCGCCCTCGTCGCCGAGGGCGTCCCAGGGCTGGCGTTCGGGGCCGGCCGCCTGCCCCTCGGGGCAGTGGCTGCGGAAATCGCACCACGAGCACAGGGGGCCGGGGCTCGGCGGAAACGCCCGTTGCGGATCCTCACCCGCCCGCAGGGCCTCCGTCGCGCGCACGGCGTCCGCCGCGACCGACTCCGCCCGCCGCACGTGCCGGGCGATGCTCGCCTCGGTGTGCTCGGCGGCCGCGACCCGCCCACTGGGCACGTGGTGCAGCTCGACCCGCCGGCATGGTTGGCGCAGCATCCGCCCGGCGGCCAGGGCGTAGAGCGCGAGCGCCGGGGACGATCGCGCATCGTCGTCGGTGACCGGCCGGCGTCCGGTCTTGTAGTCGACGACGACCAGCTCCCCGTCCCGGTCGTCGAGACGGTCCACCCGTCCGGAGAAGGCCAGCGCCTCGGTACGGGCCGCGACCGAACGCTCGACCCCGCGCGGCTCGGCCGCCGGATCGAGGTGCGCGACATAGTCATGCGCCATCCGCGCGCCGCGCTCGCGCCACCGGTACGACTGCTCACCGTCCCGGAAACCCTCGTCGACCCACAGCAACCGCAACAGCGCCGCGGCCCGCTGTGGGACCCGTTGCTCGATCGGCCCCTCCCACCAGCGTCGCAGCGCGTTGTGCACGCTGACGCCGAAGGAGGTGTGCGCCCAGGGCGGCCCCTTGGGCGGCCGCGGCCGGTCCAGATACGTCATCCGGTACCGGCGGGGGCAGTCCTCGAAGGCCGCCAGCCGCGACGGCGTGCAGGAAAAAAGCCGGCGGGGCAGGCCGGTGAGCTCCAGTTGCGCCATCACTCACTCTATAGTCTCTACCGGCCTMGCCTCGGTTACCGGACGCCCGCTCGGGCGGCGCCGCCCGAGTCAAGGCGAGGGGTTAATCAAGGCGAGGGGTTAATCAAGGCGAGGGATTAGTCGGGGTGGGGGTTACCCAAGAGCCAGGGTGGAGGGTACCCAAGAGATCAGGCTCCTGGACGAATCGGCGCGCGGCTGGCATGCTCTTGCCATGCAGTGCAGTCGACTCACGTGCCGCCGACTCGCATGTCACGGCACGTCGCTACGGCTGTTTTATGGGGACCGGGCACGGTCCCCGCTCCGCCGCTGATCTCACGCGGCACAAGCGCCAGACCCAGGCCCGGTCCGCCTCCGGGTTGTCTCGGCCTGGGGTGCGCCGGGCCTCCGACCGAAAGGCCCACTTGTGGAGAACGTCGTCGACGCCCCCAGCACCGCGCCGGCCATCGCCTCGATCGACGAGGGACGACAGCTCATCGATGACATCGATGCTCAGCTGCGTGATCTCGTCGCGACCCGGCGGGATCTGTCCCAGCAGATCCAAGCGCTGCGCTCGGCCGAGGGCGGGCCTCGCATCCAGCACGCCCGGGAGAACGAGATCATCGCGATCTGGGCGGACAAGCTGGGGCCTCGTGGGGTCGAGATCGCGATGGCGGTGCTGACGCTCTGCCGCGGTACCGTGCGGTAGGCACCCGGGTATCCGCCGGTGCGGCGCGCGGCCGCCGTTCGCACCAGCCCGCCGCACCGGCCCGATCATCACGGCGGACGTAACGAACGCTCGCCCCCCCGCCGCCGTCGGCGTTCCCGGTCGCGGTCCTTCGCCCGGTCACCGTCCGGCCCCTCCAGCTCCGCGAGCAACCCCCGCAGCTCCGAACGCAGAAAGTCCCGGGTGGCGAGCTCGCCGATCGTGATGCGCATCGCGGCCAGTTCGCGRGCGAGGTATTCGGTGTCCTCGCGGTTACGGATGGTCTGCTCGCGGTCCTGGGCGAGGTTCGCGCGGTCCCGGTCATCCTGGCGGTTCTGCGCCAACAGGATGAGCGGTGCCGCGTACGCGGCCTGCAGCGACAGGACCAACGTCAGAAAGATGAACGGGAAATTGTCGAACCGGACGGACTGCGGGGCGATGATGTTGTAAGCGACCCACAGCACAATCACGACGCTCTGCGCAACGAGGTACCGGGCCGTGCCGATGAAACGCGCCACCCGCTCCGCGATCCGCCCGAAGGCGTCCGGCTCGTAGGCGGAGCGCAGGGCGGACCGCCGGGACAGCCGCGGCTGATCGAGGCGGGCGCCTCGCGGCCGGCGGCGTCCCAGACCTCCCAGACCTCCCAGACGTCCCAGACCTCCCAGACCTCCCAGACGTCTCATGAGGCGGCCGGGGAGCTGCCCGCCTCACCGCGGGAGCCTGGTTCCACGTCGCCCGCGGCGGGCGGAGTCAGTGCCCCGGGGGTCGCCCGCGCATCCACGTCCGCGTCGAGCTGTCGCTCCCGCCAGTTCGCGGGAAGCAGGTGGTCGAGCACGTCGTCGACGGTGACGACGCCGACGAGCCGGCCGGCGCGGTCGAGAACCGGTGCCGCCACCAGGTTGTAGGACGCCAGATGACGGGTGACCTCGGCCAGCGGGGTCTCCGGCCGCAGCGAGGCGATGTCGACGTCGATCACGCCACCGACCAGGGTCGCCGGCGGCTCACGCAGCAGCCGCTGGAAGTGGGCGAGACCGAGGTAGCGGCCGGTGGGCGTCTCGTAGGGCGGACGCACCACGTAGACCTGCGCGGCGAGCGCCGGGGAAAGCTCGGGTTCGCGGATGCGGGCCAGCGCCTCGGCGACCGTCGCGTTCGGGGCGAGCACGACCGGCTCGCTGGTCATCATGCCGCCGGCCGTGTCGTCGGCGTAGAGCAGCAGACGGCGCACGCCGGCGGCCTCGTCGGGCTCCATCAGCCGCAGGAGACGCTCCGCGTCGTCGGCGGGCAGCTCGCCCAGCAGGTCCGCCGCGTCGTCGGGGCCCATCGCCTCCAGCACGTCGGCGGCCCGCTCGTCGGCGAGTCCCCCGAGCAGCTCGACCTGCTCGTCCTCCGGCAGCTCCTCGAGGACGTCGGCAAGCCGCTCGTCGTCAAGGGCGGCGGCGACCTCCGCGCGCCGTTTCTCGGACAGGTCATGCAGCAGCGACGCGAGGTCGGCGGGCCGCAGCTTCTCGAACGCAGCGAGCAGGTTCGCGGCCCCCTGCCCCTCCTCGGGCAGCGAGAAGCCGGTGACCTCGTCCCAGGCAACCGTCTTCACCTCGCCGCGCCRGCCCCGGCCGACCCGCACCGCCACCTGGTCGAGCACCCAGTCGCCGCCGCGGACCAGTTCGATCGCGGCGTCGACGACGGTCACCTCGACACCGGACGAGATGAGCGTCACCCGCCGGTCGAGCAGCTCGCCGAGCACCCGGGTCTCGTTCGGGCGCTGTTGGAAACGCCRCCAGCTCAGCCGGGCCGAGGACAGCACCACCGCGCCCGACTCCACCCCGGTGACCCGGCTCATCGGCACGAAGATCGGTCGGCGTTGGACCTCGACGGCCAGGCCCAGGACGCGGGGCGGCTCATGCCCGAGTCGCAGCGTCGCGATCACATCGCGCACCCTGCCGACCTGGTCGCCGTTCGGGTCCAGGACGAGCAGGCCCGCCAGCCGGCGGCAGTAGACGCGGGACGGGGCCGGGCGGGAGACCATGCCCATCACCGGGCGATGCCTGCGAAGTGCAACACACCGGCCCACGACGGCGCTGCAGACCTGTTCACGGCCGGAGGTTACCCGGCCCGGGACATCCCACAACCCGGAGAGGTCGGCCGGATCAACACCGTCGCGCGGGCCGCCGGCAAACMGCCCGGCGTTCCGGGGCCGGGGATCGGCCTACAGGCACTGCCTACAGGTACTGCCTCGACGGATTGACCATGGCGCGGACGGTCTTGCCGTCATGGAACTCCCCGATCGCCGTCATCGACCAGGTGGGAGCCCCGCGATCGCGCTGCACCCGGCACATCACCAGTCCGGTGGACGGCTTGGAGTCGGACAGGTCGAACCGGACAAGCTCCTGCCCGGTGAGATCGTCATACAACCGGCAGTAGGCGTTACGCACCTCGACGAAGGTCTGTCCCTGGAAACTGTTCACCGTGAAGATCAGGGTRACGACGTTCCCCGGCAGGGCACCGAGATCGACCAAGATTGTCTCGTCGTCCCCTTCGCCATGGCCGGTCAGGTTGTCCCCGGAGTGGCGCACGGCTCCCCGGGCGCCTTTCTTGGACATGAACCAGACCTTGTCGACGTCCTTGCCGCGCTCGTCGAACAGGATGCAGGACGCGTCGAGGTCGATCGACTTCCCGTRCTGGGCCGGATCCCACCCAAGGCCCATCCGGACCCGGGTGAGCGGCGGCGCGCCGGTCTTCACCAGCGAGACGCTCTGCCCCTTGGCGAGCGATACCCGCCCCTTGTCCAGGTTCACCCGGCCACCCTGCTGACCGGGCGCTCCCGGCGCGGGAGGCGGCGGACCCCACTGCTGACCACCCGGCTGCGACCCCCACTGCGGGCCCCCCGCCGGGGTCGGCGCGGGCGGCGGACCCCACTGCGGCTGAGCGGGCGGGGGCGGCGGCGGACCCCACTGCTGACCGGGCGGGGGCTGCGGTGTCCCCCACTGCGGCTGACCGGGCGCTCCCGGCGCGGGAGGCGGCGGACCCCACTGCTGACCGCCCGGCTGCGACCCCCACCGCGGGCCCCCCGCCGGGGTCGGCGCGGGAGGCGGCGGACCCCACTGCCGACCGCCCGGGGGCGTGCCGTACGATGCCGGGGCTGCCTGCGGGTGGGGCGGGGCCACGGGTGGCTGCACGACCTGCGTCGCGGCCTCGGAGGTGCCGGGGTCGTCGACGGTGATGCCGAAGTCAGTCGCGATGCCGGCCAGCCCCGAGGCGTAGCCTTGGCCGACCGCCCGCACCTTCCAGGTCCCGGCGCGCCGGTAGAGCTCGACGAGAATCAGCGCCGTCTCGCTGCTCAGCCCGGACGGATCGAAGCGGACGAGCTCGGCGCCGCCACGCGCGTCCCGCACCACGATGCTCAGGCCGCGCAGGGCGGCGAAGGTGGCCGGCCCGCTGCCGTCGAGACTCCCGGTGACGACCACCTTGTCCATCTCCGGCGGGACCGCGGCCAACGTGCACTCCAGCGCGGACGGCGGTACGAGACGCACCCCGGGACCCGTCGGCTGGTTGAAAAAGACGAAGTCGTCGTCGGTGCGCACCTTGCCGTGGATGGTCACCAGGATCGCCGCGATGTCCAGCGGACTCGACGAGGCGATCTCGACCCGGACGTCGGTAGTGGGCAACGCGGCGTTGCCGCCCTTGGTCAGCATCTGTGCCATGAACCCCTCCAACGTCGCACCACGATAACTCCCGCACCGGCCACGAYGGTTCCCGGGATCACTGCCGACCATACGATCGCAGGTATGGAACAACGTGGCGGGGCATCGGCCTGGTGAGYGACAGCGCGATCCTGCGATCGGTCGAGGAGCATGCGGCGGCGCTCTTCGGACCGGACACCGGTCGGGCCGCGGTCACGTTCCTCGGCACCGACCAGATCGAGGTGCTGCGGTTCGGCCCGGACCAGGCGGGCGTCATCCGCTATCTCACCCTGGGTATGTCCCGGGAGCCGATGACGGCGGCGACGACCGTGCGCGACCCCGCCGGCCCGCGGGCCGAACTCGTGCTGTCCCTGCGCGGGCGGCGCGACAGCGTGCTGCGGCGGTTGGCCGTGCTGGCCGCCGTCCCGACGGTCGAGGGCCGTCCGGTGGCTCCCGGGTCCGGCCTGGATCTCGGGGAACCGCTCTGGGACGGCGCACCGTTCACCGCGGTGCTCGTCGGCGAGCCCGGCGGGCTCATCCCCGATCTCGCCACCGGGYTCGCACCTGTCCGCTTTCTCCCCCTGCTTCCGATGACCCCCAACGAGTCCGCCTACAAGCGGGTGCACGGCCCGGACGCGCTGCACCAGCGGTGGCTGGCGGCCGGGACGGATCTGCGCGACCCCGGCCGCCGGGAGGTCCATCTCGGCTGACCCCCGGCGTGGGGGTGATCCGCTGTGAACGGGCCGCGAGTTCATCCGTTTCCACTACTCTCATCCAGTTGTGACCCGTGACGCCGCGGCCGGCTCTCCGCGTTCCCGCCGATTCCCGCGGGCGCCCTCGCCGTCAGCCGCCACCGGCTCGCCGTCAGCCGCCACCGGTCAGACTGGTCGACCGGCCGGCACCGATCCGTCGGCACGCGCCGATCCGGGCACCGGTCCTCGCGCCGCCGCCCGGTCCGGCCACGGGACGAACCCGGGGGCCGATCCACGTCGCCGTGCCGTCCTGCTCGGCGGCCTCGGGCTGGCGGGCGCCGCGCTGGGCGGGGCGAGCCTGGCGGCCTGCGGCGGCTCCGGCGGTTCGATCCCGGCCCCCGCGCCGACCCTGCGGGCACCCACCCCGATCGCGGGCGTCACCGACGGGGTCTTCGGGCTCGGGGTCGCCAGCGGCGACCCGTTGCCGGACGGCGTCATCCTCTGGACCCGGCTCGCGCCGAGGCCGACCGAGGGCGGCRGCATGCCCACGCGGGACATTGAGGTCGACTGGCAGATCGCGACGGACGAGGGTTTCCGCGATGTGGTGCGCGCCGGCACGCAGACCGCGCAGACGGCGTTCGCGCATTCCGTCCACGTCGACGTCCGCGGACTCGCGCCGGAGCGTGACTACTTCTACCGGTTCCGTGCCGGCACCGTGCTCAGTCCAGTCGGCCGGACCCGGACGGCCGCGGCACCTGGGAGGGGACCGGAATCGACCGGCGGTGCCCTGACCTTCGCGCTGGCCTCGTGCCAGGACTTCCAGAACGGGTACTGGCCGGCCCTCGACGGCATCGCCACCGACGCKCCGGACCTCGTCGTCCACGTCGGCGACTACATCTACGAGTACGACCCGAAAAGCAACTACCCGGACCGGCGGCACACCACCCCGCAGCGGCCCGGTCTGGACCAACTCCAGACGCTGGCGGACTACCGCAACCGGTACGGCCAGTACAAGTCCGATCCTGCCCTGCAGGCCGCTCATCACGTGGCCCCCTGGGTCGTCACCTGGGACGATCACGAGGTCGAGAACAACTACGCCGGACTGATCGACGAGGCCGGCGACGCCGGGGAGCAACGGCAGGACCCTGCGGTGTTCGCCCGCCAGCGTGCCGCCGCCTACCAGGCGTACTACGAACACATGCCGATCCGCGCGGAGCTGAATCCGGGATCGCCCGACATGCGGATCTACCGGCGGTTCGTGTTCGGGAACCTGGTGACGTTCAACGTCATGGACACCCGGCAGTACCGKACCCGGCAGCCCGGCGACTCCCCGCAGGGCATCGGGCTCGCATCCCTGGGCCGGGACAACACGGCCGGCACGATGGCCGGCGCCGCCCAGGAACGCTGGTTGCGCGACGGCCTGACCACGTCGCGGACCCGCTGGAACGTCCTCGCCCAGCAGACGATGATGGCCCAGCTGAACGGGCAGCTACCCCTCGGCGAGGGACCACGGCTGGCCAACCTGGATCAGAACGACGGGTACGGCCCCTACCGGACCCGGYTGCTGTCGGAGATCCGCGACAGCGGCGTGCGCAACCCGGTGGTGCTCTCCGGTGACATCCACTGCGCCTGGGTAAACGACCTCCGGGTCGATTTCGACCGGCCCGAGACGCCGGTCGTCGCGACGGAGTTCGTCTGCACCTCGATCAGCTCGGCCTTCTTCCTCGTCAGCGAGGACTTCATCCGGCAGAACAATGCCCGGCTCAACCCGCATGTCCGGTATTTTCGCGGTGACCGGCGAGGTTACACGCGCGTTCGCGTCACCCCGGACGAATGGCGCGCGGACATGCGGGTCGTCGCCGACATCGCCCATCGCCACTCGCCCACGTCCACGGATGCCACCTGGGTGGTCGAGAACGGGCGGCCCGGCGCGCGGCCGGCCTGAGAGCGAGCGTGCGGCGGCACGCTCCGGCCCTGCCGGCCCGCACTGCCGGCCCGCACTGCCGGCCCGCGCCCTGCCGGCCGATTTCCACCCGATTCATCGGAAAAGGCGCGGGAATTCGACCACCGGGTGGCCTCACTGGCCTGCGCATCGCGAATAAATCCGAAGAAACTCGACGGTTCTACGGCCAGGACACCGGTCGCCACGTTAGCCTTTCCCCGGCCCGTCCGCCGCTTTCCACACGCCTTCTGGCGCCGCGCGGACGACGAACATCGGGAGCCGAACGTGACGATTCTACACCAACCGAGAGAACCGGGCGGAGCGGCGGATACCGGGACGCAGCCAGCGGATATCG
>NZ_MOMD01000046.1:0-33991 GCF_001983015.1 Frankia sp. CcI156 | reverse complement strand
CTCACCCGAGATCAGCCCGATCCGCCGATGACCCAGATTGATCAGGTGCTGCACCGCCGTACGGGCACCGCCGACGTCATCGACCCGCACGCTGGGGAAACCGGGCACGCTCGCGCCGACCAGAACACCTGGTATGTTAAGCGCTTGTAGGGAGCGCATCTCCATCAGCGTGAGAGGTGGACACGGGACGAGTACCGCATCGACCCGCTTACGCAGCGGCAGCGCATCGAAGGGGCCCGAGTCGTCCCCGGGGTTGTACAGCAACAGATCCAGCCCGGCCTCCCGCAGCACCGCCTCGGCCCCCCTGAGGACCTGGAGGAAAACCCAGCCGGTCAGATCCGCGATCACCCCGATCGTGCGCGTGTGCCCGCTGGCCAGCCGGGACGCCTGCGGCGACGCCACGTACTCCAGCTGCGCGGCAGCCTCCCGCACCCGTCGTCGGGTGCTTTCGGCGACGTAGGGTAGTCCACGCAACGCCCGCGACACCGTCGCCGTGGAGACGCCCGCCAACGCKGCCACCTCCTCGATGCTGCCGCCCATCCCGGATTCCTCCTCAGCGCCCGACCTCCCGCCGGAACCCATCAGGCGGCCAATCCACCAGGCGGCCAATCCGTCAGGCGCCCGGCCCTACAGCGTTTGCAAGCGAGCCTACCTCAACGTGCGCAAGCGTTCACGAAACCGTTGATCTTCGGGGACTTCTTCCGGGTCCGTACATGGGGGGTCAGCTCGCCATGCCTGCCAAGGTTCGGGTGAGACACTCACACGGGTGCGGTTGGCTACCGGTCGGGGACAGCTCTCGGCCGTAGCAGGTTGTCGATGTAGTACTCGCGGACGACCCGGTGCGCGGGCGCACCGGGCCTGTCCAGCACAATGCTCGCGCGGCTTGTCCGGACAACTGCGCCGCCTGAAACACGCAAGGCTGCCTAGGCGAACATGGCAAACAGTTGTTCCCAACGAACCTGTTTCTCACGAACCACCCGGCGTAGCCACACCGCGAGCGGTTCGACGGCAACGGCGGCGGCCTGACCAGGCCCGCGTCGACGTCGTGTGGCGTGCGGGTGCAAGCGCCTGTCACCGGCGTACAAGCCCTCGCCGTTTACCGTGCCTACACTTTGGATCACACTCGATTCGACAGGTGAGGTTCGACAGCACCCCCCACAGACCCCTGGAGGCCAGCGATGTTGGTGCCTTTCGGCRCACGTGATTTCCTTGATCGAGCGGTCACGGTGTATGGCAGACGTGTCGGTGTCGTGGACGAACCGGACCAGCCCGCCCAGCCGTGGCCGGACCTGACCTACGCCCGCCTGGGTGAGACCGCCCGTGCGCAGGCGGCGGGCCTGGACGCCTTAGGCGTGGGCCACGGTGAGCGCGTCGCGATCGTGTCGCATAACAGTGCCCGCCTGCTCGCGTCGTTCTTCGGTGTCAGCGGGTACGGCCGGGTGCTCGTCCCGGTGAACTTCCGTCTCTCGCCGGAGGAGGTCAGCTACATCGTCGAGCACTCCGGCTMCGAGGTGCTGCTCATCGACCCCGAGCTGGAGGAGAAGCTCTCCGGCGTGACCGCGAAGCAGAAGTTCGTGCTGGGCGCCGAGAGTGACGCCGAGCTCTACCGCTTCGACGCCGAGCCCACGCCGTGGGAGCCGGATGAGAACGCCACCGCCACGGTCAACTACACCAGCGGTACGACCGCGCGCCCCAAGGGCGTGCAGATCAMCCACCGCAACATCTGGGTCAACGCGGTCACCTTCGCGCTGCACGCCGGTGTCACCGATCGCGACGTCTACCTGCACACGCTGCCGATGTTCCACGCCAATGGCTGGGGCATGCCGTTCGGCATGACCGGTCTCGGCGTCCAGCAGGTGGTGCTGCGCAAGATCGACGGCCCGGAGATCCTGCGCCGCGTGGAGCAGCACGGCGTCACCGTGATGTGCGCCGCGCCGGCTGTGGTCAACGCCGTGCTCGACGCCGTCCGGGACTGGGACGGCGAGGTCCCCGGCCGCGACCGCGTGCGGGTCATCTGCGCGGGTGCTCCGCCGCCCACCAAGACGATCCAACGGGTCGAGGAGGAGCTCGGCTGGGAGTTCATCCAGATTTACGGCCTCACCGAGACCTCGCCGCTGCTCACGATCAACCGTTCCCGCGTGGAGTGGGACGACCTGCCGCCCGAGGATCGCGCGGGCAAGCTCGTCCGTGCGGGTGCGCCCGCTCTGGGTGTCACGCTCAAGCTCTCAGACTCCGGTGAGGTGCTGGCTCGCTCCAACGTGATCTTGGCGGGCTACTGGGAGCGGCCGCAGGAGTCGGCCGGGGCCCTGGCGGGCGGCTGGTTCCACACCGGTGACGGCGGCGTGATCGACGACGAGGGCTACCTGACGATCAGTGACCGCAAGAAGGATGTGATCATTACCGGCGGTGAGAACGTCTCGTCGATCCAGGTCGAGGACTGCCTGTTCGGCCACCCGGCAGTGGCCGAGGTCGCGGTGATCGGCGTGCCCGACGAGAAGTGGGGTGAGGCGATCAAAGCGCTGGTCGTGCTCGCCGAGGGCCGGACGGCGACCGAGGCGGAGCTGATCAAGCACTGCAAGGAGCGGCTCGCCTCCTACAAGGCGCCCACCTCGGTGGAGTTCCGCGACCAGCTTGCCCGCACCGCCACCGGCAAGCTGCAGAAGTTCAAGCTGCGCGCCCCGTACTGGGAGGGCCACGAGCGCCAGGTCGACTGATCCGACCGGAGCGGATCCGTCCCGTGGACGGCACCCGAGGCACCGCGCCGACCGATCCGGCACCTTACCGGTACTCTACATAGAGTGACGAATGTGGTGCGTATGGTGAGTGTGAATCGGATGCCCGGTGCGGGGGACTGTGATAAAACCTAGATGCACAATTCAAGATTATCGGATGGGCTAATATCGGGCTACCGGGCGATTCCTGTGATCGGGCGGTTGCGACAGGTGGAGACCCTTGGTATGGGGGTGCGGGGGTCGCGCGGACGGAGGACGAAGCCTCGGTTCCGCGTCGATGTCCCTGTCCGCCGGGTGTTCGTCCGTTCATCGAAATCCGGCCTGTGAGAGATGTGGGGTAGTGGTGTCGCTGCGTTCGCGCCGGTCGTGTCTGGCCGTTCCCGGCTCGTCGCCGAAGATGCTGGGCAAGGCCCAGGGGTTGCCGRCCGATCAGGTGTTCTGTGACCTGGAGGACTCGGTCGCTCCTGGCGCGAAGGAGTCGGCGCGGGCGAACGTGGTCGCGGCGCTGAACGAGGGCGCCTGGGCGGGGAAGACCCGGGTGGTGCGGGTCAACGACCTGACCACGCGCTGGACCTACCGCGACGTGATCGAGGTAGTGGAGGGCGCGGGGGCGAACCTGGACTGCGTGATGCTGCCGAAGGTGCAGTCKGCGGAGCAGGTGGCGTGGCTGGACCTGCTGCTCACCCAGATCGAGAAGGTCATGGGGTTCGAGGTGGGCCGGATCGGGATCGAGGCGCAGATCGAGAATGCGCTGGGGCTGTCGAACGTCAAGGAGATCGCGTTCGCGAGCCCGCGGATCGAGACGATCATCTTCGGCCCGGCGGATTTCATGGCGTCGGTGAACATGCCGTCGCTGGTGGTGGGAGCACTCAGTCCGGACTATCCGGGTGACCCATTTCACTACGTGCTGTTCAAGATTCTCGAGGCCGCGCGCGCCCGCGGGGTGCAGGYGATCGACGGGCCGTTTCTGCAGATCCGTGATGTGGACGGATTCCGGGCGGTGGYGGGCAGGTCCGCGGCGCTCGGGTTCGACGGCAAGTGGGTGCTGCACCCGGGCCAGATCGAGGCGGCCAACGAGATCTACGCGCCCCGGCAGGCCGACTATGACCATGCCGAGCTGATCCTGGAGGCCTATGCCTGGCACACCTCGGCCGCGGGCGGTCTGACCGGTGCGGTGATGCTCGGCGACGAGATGATCGACGAGGCGAGCCGGAAGATGGCCGAGGTCGTCGCGGGCAAGGGCCGCGCCGCGGGGATGCAGCGTACGGTGAAGTTCGAACCACCGGTCGGCTGAATCCGTCCGAGTCGGGGCGGATCGGCGCGCCGGCACCCGGCGCGTGGCCATGATGAAACCATCCCGCTGCCTGAGTGCGTTTCTGCTCTCCCCTCAGGCATCGGGGGCAGCGACAGGAGCGGAACATGGGCAGGATCGCGCAGACCGACGGTCTGACCGAAGTGCAGCGGGACATCCTTGCRGCGGTACGGACCTTCGTCGACAAGGAGATTCTTCCCCATGCGAACGACCTCGAGCATCGGGATGAGTATCCCGAGGACATCATCGAGGCGATGAAGGAGATGGGCCTGTTCGGCATCACCATCCCGGAGGAGTACGGCGGGCTCGGCGAGTCCCTGCTGACCTACGCGCTCGTCGTGGAGGAGATCGCCCGCGGCTGGATGAGTGTCTCCGGGGTCATCAACACCCACTTCATCGTCGCCTACCTGATCCTCCAGCACGGCTCGGAGGAGCAGAAACGGCGGCTGCTCCCGGTCATGGCCACCGGCGAGCTCCGCGGGGCGTTCTCGATGAGCGAACCGGGCTGTGGCTCCGACGTTTCCGCGATCACCACCCGGGCCGACCGGGACGGCGATGAATACGTGCTCAACGGCCAGAAGATGTGGCTGACGAACGGCGCCCGCGCCGGCGTCGTCGCCACCCTGGTCAAGACCGACGAGGGTGCCCAGTCGGTCTACCGGAACATGACGACGTTTCTCCTGGAGAAGGAACCTGGGTTCCGGACACACGGCGGGATCACCATCCCGGGAAAGCTGGAGAAACTCGGGTACAAGGGGGTCGAGACCACCGAGATGGTGCTGGCCGACCATCGGGTGCCCGCGTCGGCGATCCTCGGCGGCGAGGCCGGCCGGGGCCAGGGCTTCTACCAGATGATGGACGGCGTGGAGGTCGGCCGGGTCAACGTCGCCGCGCGGGCCTGCGGGATCATGATCCGGGCGTTTGAGYTGGGTATCGCCTACGCTCAGCAGCGGCGGACGTTCGGCCGGCCCATCGCGGAGCATCAGGCCATCGCGTTCAAGCTCGCCGAGATGGCGACCAAGGTGGAGGCCGGGCATCTGATGATGGTCAGCGCCGCCCGCAGGAAGGACGACGGGCAGCGCAACGACGTCGAGGCCGGGATGGCCAAGTACCTTGCCAGCGAGTACTGCCACGAGGTGACGACCGAGGCTTTCCGGATCCACGGCGGCTACGGCTACTCCAAGGAGTACGAGATCGAGCGCCTGTACCGGGAGGCCCCCTTCATGCTCATCGGAGAGGGGACCTCCGAGGTACAGAAGCGCATCATCAGCCGGGCATTGCTGAAGGAGTACCAGCTTCCGGGCTGAGGGGCCGGTGCGTCTCTGACGAGTTGAGTATGCTGTGATCAGGTGAGGGAGTTCCAAATGYAGTTCGGGCGTTACTTCGAGGAGTTCGAGGTAGGTGCGGTTTACAAGCACTGGCCGGGCAAGACGGTCACCGAGTACGACGACCATCTCTTCTGCCTGCTCACGATGAACCATCAYCCGTTGCACCTGGACTCTCATTTCGCCGAGGAGACCACTCAGTTCAAACGGAACGTCGTCGTCGGGAACTACGTTTACTCCCTGCTGCTGGGAATGTCGGTGGCCGACGTATCCGGGAAGGCGATCGCCAACCTGGAAGTCGAGTCGCTACGGCACGTGAAGCCGGTGTTCCACGGTGACACGATCTACGGCGAGTCCACCGTCCTGGACAAGGTCGAGTCGAAGAGCAAGGACGACCGCGGGATCGTCACCGTCGAAACCCGCGGTTACAACCAGGACGGCGTCCTTGTCTGCATCTACCGCCGCAAGGTCATGGTGCCCAAGCGGGCCTACGGCGAGGCACGCGGCGGCGAGCAGCCTGGCCGGCCGGAACCCCGGACGGAAGGCTGAGATGGCGGGCGCGGGCCGGGCGGAGCCGAAGCGGGACCGTCCGTGGATCATCCGCACCTATGCCGGGCATTCGAGCCCGGCCGAGAGTAACGCGCTGTATCGGCGCAATCTGGCCAAGGGGCAGACCGGGTTGTCGGTGGCGTTCGATCTGCCCACGCAGACGGGCTATGACCCCGATCACGCCCTTGCCCGTGGCGAGGTGGGCAGGGTAGGGGTGCCGATCGCGCATCTCGGTGACATGCGGCGGTTGTTCGACGGGATTCCGCTGGCGCGGATGAACACGTCGATGACGATCAACGCCACCGCGATGTGGCTGCTGGCGTTGTACCAGGTGGTCGCGGAGGAGCAGGGGGCCGATCCGGCGGAGCTGGCCGGGACGACCCAGAACGACATCATCAAGGAGTATCTGTCGCGGGGGACCTATGTCTTCCCGCCGGGTCCGTCGCTGCGCCTGATCACCGACCTGATCGCCTACACGGTGGCCGAGTTGCCCCGCTGGAACCCGATCAACATCTGCAGTTATCACCTGCAGGAGGCCGGGGCCACGCCGGTTCAGGAACTGGCCTATTCCATGTGCACGGCGATCGCGGTGCTCGATGCCGTGGCCGCCGCGCGGGGGATCCCGGTGGGCCGGGCTGACGCGGTCCGGGCTGGCGCGGTCCGGGCTGGCGCGGACCGCGGGGAGCTGGAGCGGGCGGATTCGGAGTGGATGGGTGAGGTGTGTGGTCGKATCTCCTTCTTCGTCAACGCCGGAGAGCGTTTCGTGGAGGAGATGTGCAAGATGCGGGCGTTCACGGCGTTGTGGGATGAGCTGCTGACCTCCCGGTACGGGGTTCGGGAGCCRGCGCAGCGCCGGTTCCGGTACKGGGTGCAGGTCAACTCGCTGGGGCTGACCGAGGCCCAGCCGGAGAACAACATCATCCGAATTGTGCTGGAGGCGCTGGGGGTAACCCTGTCGAAGGACGCGCGGTGTCGGGCGTTGCAGCTGCCGGCCTGGAACGAGGCGCTGGGCCTGCCCCGGCCGTGGGACCAGCAGTGGTCGCTGCGCATTCAGCAGATCCTCGCTCATGAGACCGATCTGCTGGAGTATGACGATCTGTTCGCCGGTTCGGTCGTGGTGGAGAAGCGGGTCGATCAGCTCGTGGCCGCGGCCAGGGCGGAGATCGACCGGGTTCAGGAGATGKGGGGCGCCGTCGCCGCGGTCGAGAGCGGCTATATGAAGTCGCAGCTGGTGACGTCCCAGGCGGCGCGGCGGGCTCGCATCGAGAGCGGTGAGGATGTTGTCGTCGGGGTGAACCGGTTCACCGAGACCGAGCCGAATCCGCTGCTCGCCGATCTTTCCGCCGCGATCCAGACGGTCGATCCGGCGCTGGAGGAGGCGACCCGCGCGGAGCTGGCGGCCTGGCGGGCCGCCCGCGACGACCGGGCGGTGACGGAGGCGCTGCTCGGCCTGCGGACGGCGGCCGGGACGGACGCGAACCTGGTTCCCGCCACGCTGGCCTGCGCCCGGGCCGGGGTCACGACGGGGGAGTGGGGGGACACGCTGCGGGAGGTGTTCGGGGAGTACCGGGCACCGACGGGGGTCGGCGAGGCCACCGTCGCCGGTGGTGGCGGGGCCGCCCTCGACGAGCTGCGGGCCCGGGTGGCGCGCACGGGGTCCGAGCTGGGCCGTCCGGTGAAGATGCTGGTCGGTAAGCCCGGTCTCGACGGGCATTCCAACGGCGCCGAGCAGATCGCGCTGCGGGCCCGTGACGCCGGTTTCGAGGTCGTCTACCAGGGGATCCGGCTGACGCCGGCGCAGATCGTGGCCGGGGCCGTCGAGGAGGACGTRCACGTCGTCGGGCTGTCGGTGCTCTCCGGTTCCCATCTCGACCTGGTGCCCCAGGTGCTGACGGGGCTGGGGGCGGCCGGGGCGGGTGAGATCCCCGTCATCGTGGGCGGCATCATCCCCGCGGCGGACGCGGACGAGCTCGCCCGACTCGGGGTGGCCGCGGTGTTCACRCCCAAGGACTACGAGCTCACCGCCATCATCCGGGGCATCCTCGACGTCGTACGGGCCGCCAACAAGCTCGATCAGTGAGCTCGATCAGTGAGCTCGATCACCGAGCTCGATTGGTGAGCTCGATCACCGAGCTCGATTGGTGAGCTCGATCACCGAGCTCGATTGGTGAGCTCGATTAGTGAGGTGGCCGTGACGGTTGGGGATGGTACCCGGGTGGGCTCGTCGATCGAGTCGGTGACCGAACTCGTCACCGCCGCCGTCGCGGGCAACCGCCGCGCGGTGGCGAGGCTCATCTCCATGGTCGAGGACGGTTCGCCGTACCTGCAGCGAACCGAGCAGCTGCTGATGCCTCGCACCGGGGGCGCGCAGGTGATCGGCCTCACCGGGGCGCCGGGGGTCGGCAAGTCCACCTCCACCTCCGCGCTGGTGGGCGCCTATCGGGCTGCGGGCCGGCGGGTCGGCGTGCTGGCCGTCGACCCCTCGTCCCCGTTCACCGGCGGCGCGCTGCTCGGCGACCGGATCCGGATGGTCGAGCACGCCACCGATCCGGGCGTCTTCATCCGCTCGCTGGCGACGCGCGGAAGTCTCGGCGGCCTGTCGACCGCCACGCCCCAGGCCCTGCGGGTTCTCGACGCCGTCGGGTTCGACGTCGTCCTGATCGAGACCGTCGGGGTGGGACAGGCCGAGGTGGACATCGCCGCCCTGGCGGACACCACGCTCGTCCTGGTCGCCCCAGGGATGGGGGACGGCGTCCAGGCCGCCAAGGCGGGCGTTCTGGAGATCGCCGACGTGCTGGTGGTCAACAAGGCCGACCGGCCGGGTGCGGACCGGACGGTCAACGAGCTCACCGCCATGCTCCGGATGGGCGGTGCCGGCCGCGGGGAGGACGACCGGCGTCCGCAGGTCGTGCGGACGGTCGCCGCCACCGGGCAGGGGGTGGCCGAGCTCGTCGAATCGATCGAGGCCCATCGGGACTGGCTGCTGCGCACGGGGCAGCTGCAGCGCCGACGGCGTCGGCGCGCGGTCGACGAGATCTCGCGGATCGCCTTCGCCCGGCTGCGGGAGCGGATCGGGGACCTGCGGCCCGGAGCCGCGATCGACCAGCTCGCCGACGAGGTCGTCGCCGGCGGACTCGACCCCCACACCGCGGCCGATCGTCTCCTCGACGAGGCACTCGCCGCTCAGGCCGCCGTTGGCCTGGCCGCCGGTCACACCGGTGCGGTGAAACCGACCAGGTAACCGCGGTCGTGGCAGCAGCGGCAGGGGTCGATCACCAGCACGGTCCGGACCTGACCGGCCCGGAAGCCCGCCACATGAGACACCGTGCGGCATCGACCATGGCAGGTCGGGCAAATGGTGTTCGGCTTGGCGTCCACGTGACGGTACCTTCCCGGGATGACGGGACATAACCTCGGGGCGGCCTCCGTACCTCGGGGCACCCCCGTACCTCGGGGCACGCGGTGTCGGGCGAGTTCACGTTCTCGGGTCGAAGGCCGAGACGGCGGCCAGCTGCTCGAACAGCGCGCGTTCCCGGGCGGTCAGGGCCGGCGGCACCGCCACGCGCACCTCGGCGTGCAGGTCGCCGGGCGGGCCGGTGGGGTTGGGTAGGCCGGCGCCGCGTAGGCGCAGCCGCCGGCCGCTGGACGATCCTGCCGGGACGCGCACCTTGATCTCGCCGCCGGGGGTGGTGACCGGGACCCGGGCGCCCAGGGCGGCCTCCCAGGGGGTGACCGGCAGCGGGACGTTGATGTCTCGTCCGGACAGCCGGTAATACGGATGCGGCGCGATCTTCACGTGTAGGTAGAGGTCGCCGGGCTGGCCGTGCCTGCTGCCGCGGCCGCCTTGGCCGGCCAGCCGGACGCGCTGGCCTTCGACCACCCCCCGCGGGATGGTGACCTGGTAGCTGCGTGGGCTCCCGCCGGGGCCGGCGAGGGTGATCTGACGCCGCCCGCCCCGGTAGGCCTCCTCGACGGTCAGCTCGAGCTCGGCTTCCTGGTCGGCGCCGGGGATCGGCCCGGTCGCGCCGTGGGCCCCGAACAGATCACCGAACAGGTCACCGAAGATGCTCCCGCCGAGGCCCGCGCCACCGGGGCCGGCGCGTCCGAAACCCCTGTCGGCGAAGTCTGCGAAGTCGGTGCCATCGGCGAAGTCGGCGCCGCCGAAGCTCGGTTCGGCCCGGACCCGGCCGGTGCGGCTCCAGCCCCGGCCGGCCTGGCCGAAGTCCGGCCCGGCGGTCACCCGTCCGTCGTAGTCCTCGGGGATGCGCCGGAAGTCCGCGCCGAACCGGTCGTAGCGCGCCCGCGTCTTCGGGTCGGACAGCACGCGGTACGCCTCACCGATCTCCTTGAACCGCTCCTCCGCCTCCGGGCCGCGGTTGACGTCGGGGTGGTAACGGCGGGCGAGGCGGCGGTAGGCCTGCTGGATCTCCTCGGCGCTCGCGCCCCGGCCGACACCGAGAAGCTGGTAGTAGTCCTGGGCCACGGCCGGTCACTCCGCGGGCCCGCCGGTGCCGCCCGGGTCCGGGCCGATCTCGCCTGGTTGCCGGGCGCCGCCGGGCGGTTCGCCCGGAGGGCGGCTGACGGCGACTCCGGCGGGGCGTAGCTGCCGTCCGGTGTCGCCGTAGCCGGGGCGGATCACGGCCACCACCGTGCCGGCTGGGACGTTCGGTTCCTCGACGGCGGCCAGCGCCTCGTGCCGGGTCGGATCGAACGGCACCCCGACCTCGTCGTGGCGCGGGTAGCCGAGCCGGGCCAGCACGTCCACGGCCTGGTCCCGGACCGTCCGGACACCCGCCACGAGCGAGGTGGGGTCGGCGTCGGCGTGGGTGAGCGCGAGGTCGAGATGGTCGAGGACCGGCAGCCAGGCGGCCGCCGCGTGGGCCCGTTCGGCCGCCCGATCCCGCTCCAGCTCCCGGACGGTCCGTTTACGCAGGTTGTCCAGGTCGGCGGCGGCCCGCCGCCACCGGTCGGTCAGCTTGTCCACCTGCATGGCGAGCGCCACACTGTCCAGGACCGTCTCGGTCGGGAGATCGTCCGCGCCGACGGGGCCGGCGTGGGCGGTGGCCTCTCCGCTACTCCGGTCCACGGTCTGGTCGGTGGTCTGGTCGGCGCCGTGGCCGGTCCGGTCTGGGCGCTGTTCGCGCGGCATGTCGTTCGCCATCATGGGTCGGTCTCGGTTGGCATGGGTCAGCCCCGGTCGAACTCGGCGTCTACCACGTCGTCGCCGTCAGGGCTGCCGCCGCCAGGGGTGCCGCCGCCAGGTGGTGGCTGTRGGCCGCCCGGGGCGGTGTCGGTCGGGCTGCCRCCGGTTCCCTCGGTGGGGGCGGCCTGGCCGGTTCGGGCGGCGGCCAGGCCGTGGTAGATCTGTTGGAGATCCGAGGTCAGGGCGCGGACCCGGTCCACCGGAGCCTCCTCTTTGATGGCCTGGCGGGCGTCGGCGACCAGCAGGTCGGCGCGGGCCTTCTCGTGGGGCGGGGCGGCGTCACCGAGTTCGGCCAGCAGCCGTTCGACGCGGTAGGCGACCGAGTCCAGCTCGTTGCGGGCGTCGATTGCGGCGCGTAGCGCCTGGTCGGTGGTGCGGTTACGCTCCGCCTCGGTGATCATCCGTTCGACCTCCTCCTTGGGGAGGTTGGAGGTCTCACTGATCGTGATCGACTGCTGGGCTCCGGTGTCCTTGTCGCGGGCGGTGACGTTGAGGATGCCGTTGGCGTCGATGTCGAAGGTGACCTCGACCTGCGGTTCGCCGCGGGGCGCCGGGCGGATGTTTTCCAGGCGGAAGCGGCCGAGTACCCGGTTGTCGGCGGCGCGTTCGCGTTCGCCCTGCAGTACCACGATGTCCACGGCCGGCTGGTTGTCCTCCGCGGTGGAGAACACCTCGGAGCGTCGCACCGGGATCGTGGTGTTGCGTTCGACGATTTTCGTCATCAGGCCGCCGCGGGTCTCCACCCCGAGGGAGAGCGGGGTGACGTCGAGCAGGAGCACGTCGGAGACTTCGCCCTTGAGCACCCCGGCCTGGATCGCCGCGCCCAGGGCGACGACCTCGTCGGGGTTGACGCTCATGTTCGGTTCCTTGCCGCCGGTCAGCCGCCGGACCAGTGCCTGCACCGCGGGCATCCGGGTGGCGCCGCCGACGAGGATCACCTCGTCGAGGTCGTCGGCACTGATCTTGGAGTCCTCCATCGCCTGGCGGACCGGTCCCATGGTCCGTTCGACCAGGTCGGCGGTGATCTGTTCGAAGGTGGAGCGCATGACCGTGGCGGTCAGGTGCCGCGGCCCGGTGGCGTCGGCGGTGATGAACGGCAGGTTCACCTGGGTCTGGGTGACCGCGCTCAGTTCGACCTTGGCCTTCTCCGCGGCCTCGAACAGCCGTTGCAGTGCCTGGGGGTCCCGGCGCAGGTCGATGCCCTGTTCCCGGTGGAACCCGTCGGCGAGGTAGTCGACCAGCCGGCGGTCGAAGTCGTCCCCGCCCAGGTGGCTGTCCCCGGCCGTGGCCCGGACCTCGACCACCCCGTCGCCGACGTCGAGGATGCTCACGTCGAACGTGCCGCCGCCGAGATCGAAGACCAGGACGGTCTCGTGGCCCTTCTTGTCCAGCCCGTACGCCAATGCGGCGGCGGTCGGCTCGTTGATGATCCGCAGCACGTTCAGGCCGGCGATCCGGCCGGCGTCCTTCGTCGCGGTGCGCTGCGCGTCGTTGAAGTAGGCCGGCACCGTGATGACCGCTTCGGTGACCTTCTCGCCCAGGTTCCGCCMAGCGTCGTCGGCCAGCTTGCGCAGCACCAGCGCGCTGATCTCCTCCGGCGCGTAGAGCTTGTCCCGGATTCTGAACCGGGCGGCGCCCTCCGGGCCCGGGACGACGTCGAAGGCGACCGCTTTGGCCTCCTCGGTCACCTCGTCATAGCGGCGGCCGATGAACCGCTTGGCCGAGTAGATCGTGCCCTTCGGGTTCAGGATCGCCTGCCGTCGCGCCAGCTGCCCGACCAGGCGTTCACCGCTCTCGGTGAACGCCACCACCGACGGTGTCGTCCGCGCACCCTCCGCGTTCGGGATGACCCTCGGCTCGCCACCCTCCCAGGCGGCGATCACCGAATTGGTCGTCCCCAGATCAATGCCGACTGCCTTCGCCATCGAATGCTCCTCCAGAAGCGAACCTCACACATATGACGAATCGGGCGTTCCCACGCCGTGAGCAGGCTTCACGCGGATAAACCGGCCCCACAGCAGGGAACCTGTCCAGGATTTGCCCAGCAAAACGCATTGCCTACGGAGTATCGCTTGTCGGCAGGCGAAGGAAGAGATCACGAAAAGGCCTTGATCGCCAGTAGGTCCTGATTGCCAGGGGAGCTGGAGCACCGGGAGAGCTGGAGCACCGGGAGAGCTGGAGCACCGGGAGAGCTGGCAGAGCCACACCGGTCGGGGCCGGGCCGGGGCAGGATCGGGCCGGGTCAGGACAGGGACCGGGGGCCTGAGCCCGGCAGGACGGGCAGCACCGGGCAGCGCCGCTTTCTGGCCCTACAGCCGATTTCTGGCCTAMAGCCGGCTGCAGCCGGGTGTCTCTCGGCCGCGGCCCGCAGTTTTCGGGCCGGCGAGGCAGGGGTAGAGGCAAGGCATAGTCAATTGGACGCAAAGGTGATAGCCGGCCGGCCTGGCCGGAAGGAGTGAGGATCATGACACTACCCGTACGACGCGGAGAAGGCCTGGGAACGCTGGCACGGTGGGATCCGTTCCGGGAGATCGAGGACGCCTGGACCCGCATGGGCAATCTGCTCGGCGACGTCATAGGCGGCGTCGAGGGCCGTCCGGCGCGGTTGCTGGGCGGCATGGTGCAGCCGGTCGACATTGAGGAGACCGAGGACGCGTTCGTGATCGATCTCGATCTTCCCGGGGTGCGCCGGGAGGACATCTCCGTGGACCTGCGTGACAACGAGCTGTTCGTCACCGGTGAAATCAAGGAGCGGGAACGCACGGGAGTACTGCGCCGCCGTAGCCRCCCGGTGGGCCGGTTCGAGCACCGCATCGCCGTGCCGGGTGACATTGATCCGGAATCGGTGCACGCCACCCTGGCCGACGGAGTACTCACCATCCGGCTGGCGAAGGCCAAGCGGAGCCAGCCCAAGCACATCGAGATCAGCACCGGCCCCGAGGGCCAAGGCACCGGCCCCGAGGGCCAAAGCTGACTGAGCGCCTGGTATACAACTGAGCGCGCCTGGTACCCGGACCCGCCAGCGCGCCCTCCACCGGGACCCCGGCAGACCCGGCCTGTCCAGCCGGTCGGCTTGCCCCGCCAGCAGGCGATACCGACGATTTGTAATTAAGGTTTTGCATGTCGCGAGGATGGGCCTGCGATGTTTGCGGAGTCCGGTCGCGTTCTGCTTCAGGGGAACTATCATGCCAAAGATCATCGCTTACGAGGAGGAAGCACGGCGCGGGCTGGAACGTGGCATGAACCAGCTGGCCGGCGCCGTGAAGGTGACGCTCGGTCCGAAGGGGCGCAACGTCGTCCTGGAGAAGAAGTGGGGCGTTCCCGCCATCACCAATGACGGCGTCTCCATAGCCAGGGAGATCGAGCTCGAAGATCCGTATGAGAAGATCGGTGCCGAGATGGTCAAGGAGGTCRCCAAGAAGACCGACGAGGTGGCCGGCGACGGCACCACGACGGCGACCGTTCTGGCGGAGGCACTGGTCCATGAGGGCCTGCGGAACGTGGCCGCGGGCGCGAACCCGATCGCCCTCAAACGTGGCATCGAGCTGGCTGTCGAGCGGGTCTGTGGGGAACTGGCCAATCTGTCCAGGGAGCTGGAAACCAAGGATCAGATCGCCTCAACGGCCTCGATCTCGGCCGGCGGGGACACCGCGATCGGCCAGATCATCGCCGAGGCGATGGACAAGGTCGGCCGGGACGGCGTCATCACCGTCGAGGAGAGCAACACCTTCGGCCTCGAGCTGGAGCTCACCGAAGGTATGCGTTTCGACAAGGGCTACATCTCGCCGTACTTCATCACTGATCAGGAGCGGATGGAGTGCGTCCTGGAGGACCCCTACATCCTGGTCGCCAACATCAAGATTTCGCTGGTCAAGGACCTGCTCCCGCTGTTGGAGAAGGTCATGCAGGCCGGCAGGCCGCTGCTGGTCATCGCCGAGAACGTTGAGGGGGAGGCCCTGGCGACCCTGGTCGTCAACAAGATCCGCGGTACGTTCCGGTCCGTGGCCGTGAAGGCGCCGGGTTTCGGCGAGCGGCGCAAGGCCATGCTCGGCGATATCGCCGTTCTGACGGGCAGTCAGGTGATCAGTGAGGAGGTTGGTCTCAGGCTGGAGAACGCCGACCTCGACCTGCTTGGCCGGGCCCGCAAGGTTGTCGTTACCAAGGATGACACGACCATTATCGAGGGCGCCGGCGACCCGGGCCGGATCGCCGGTCGGGTCAGCCAGATCCGTAGCGAGATCGAGAAGTCGGACTCCGACTACGATCGCGAGAAGCTGCAGGAGCGGYTGGCCAGGCTCGCCGGTGGCGTGGCCGTCATCAAAGCCGGCGCGGCCACCGAGGTCGAGCTCAAGGAGCGTAAGCACCGCATCGAGGACGCGGTCCGCAACGCGAAGGCCGCCGTTGAGGAGGGCATCGTCCCCGGCGGTGGGGTGGCTCTGCTGCTGGCCTCGGGGGCTGTCTTCGACGGGCTGGAGGTGGCTGAGGACGAGCGGACCGGGGCCGAGATGGTGCGCCGCGCGTTGACCGAGCCGCTCCRGCAGATCGCGGTCAATGCCGGCCTGGAAGGCGGCGTCGTGGTCGAGAAGGTCCGCAACCTGCAACCGGGGTGGGGGCTGGACGCCGCCACCGGCGAGCACGTCAACATGCTCGAGGCCGGGATCATCGACCCGACCAAGGTCACCCGCTCCGCCCTGCAGAATGCCGCATCCATCGCCGGGCTGTTCCTCACCACCGAGGCCGTCGTTGCCGAAAAGCCAGAGGAAAAGGAAACCGCGGCAGCGCCAGCTGGTGGGGGTGGCCTGGAGTACTGAAAAAATCGGAATGCGAGCTGATCGGAGCCGACCGACGGTGACTGGTACAGCCGGATCGGGTTGTCCGGAGGGCATCGGTGAGAGGACGCGGGCTGAAACGCCTCCGCTCCGTCCAACCGTCGGAGCCGGGCACGCCCCCGTCCAGAGCATCTGCCGTGGCCACCACGAACTMGGGACCGATGCCGACCCGTTGCCGCAGTTATCAACTGCCTTCACCGAGTTCRCCCACGCCGTCTGATCATCGTGTTCCACCTGGGTGTCAGCATGYGGTGGCCCTCTGTGACGGGAYGTTGACGATCAGATCTTCCTCGTCCCGTACAGAAGGCCACCTTTATGGGGCGACACGTCGGCTATCTCGAAGGTTGACATCGGAAACATGCGGAAGCCCACCGGTGCTCGACGCGCGGCGGCGGTCATCACGAATCCCGCGAATACCCAGAAAGCCAGGTGACCACGGCGGTCTCGTGCCCAGGTCACGCATCATTCAGAGCGAGGCAGCCCCGCTGCAACTACCAAGTTCGAGGGTTTGGACCGCTACTTGTCGGAACTCGACGCGTACCGATCGTGAACATGGTGATGGCCTGGCCGGACGGTGAGATGGTAGGTGATATCTGCGGAGAAGGGGCCGGTGATGTCGGATCGTCCGGTTCCACCGAAGGTGATCGTGTGGCGGCCCGGCGCAAGTGGCTTGAGGAGTAGGTAGATGCCGTCAGCCACGGCAGGCGTGTAGATGCCCGCCGGGGCATTGAAGATGTTGTCATCGGGGAGYGTGATGCTGAACGGATGCGCGCACCGGTGGACGGGTCCGGCGCAAGCCCGGTACCTTCGCAGCTTTCCTACTGGTATGCCATCGACGCTGGCGTGGAGGTTGGCGAACGACAAGCCTGCCTCCATCTCGCGCCACAGCTCCCGGGCCGTGCGATTTTCCCCGGGGTTGTTGGCGTCGAAGACGTTGACGAGCGGAAAGAAGAGTGCCTTGCCCGCGGGTACCGTGCAATCGTTTCGAACGACTTTTTCGCCACCGAAGGCGCCGACCAGGAAGAATACCGAGCCAGATTGGCCCACGTTACACAACGCGCCAGTTGGGTCAATCAGCGGGTTCGTGGTGGTTGGCTGCGCCAGTGCRTACTGCCACCATGCCGCCGACCAGGCACCATAGCTCTTCCCAAATACGCGTGCCCCCGGGGGCACGACACCCGGGTTGCCCGACGCCGCGTTAGCGGCCGGAGCCGAGACTATCGTCAGCGCCAGGGCCGCGACGAGCGCTGGCAGCAGGCGCCGAATTCTGGTAATATCGACCATGATTCACCTCTACCGAGAGTCTTATGGATCATGATTGCGGTCTTGCCGTAAGGTGCGATGATCGTCGTTCCCCACGGCAGTCAGCCTGGAGCCTCCGGTAGCCGATACAGAATGTCAATCACCGATCCATCATGGTTTCTCGACGGTGGATGAGGGACGCCAGATAGAGGCGGACGAATGACGCTGGGCGGGGTCAAATGGCAACTCCACGCTGTTCGTGAGCTGATCGAAGAAACGAAAGAGTGGCGGTCTCGGTAGAATATTTCGGTCTAATTCATGTGTAAATTTGATACCACGTAATGGCATTTCGACCCGGTTTTCCTCCGGGGATTCCGGACTGCTTGCTGTGTGCTTGCAAGATGTTTGCGCTTGCTATTGTGATCTTGCCGTGCGCCCGGACCATGATCGGCAACATCCCGTGGTAGGCCCCCATCGACGGCTCGACGGGCGGTGTGGGCGAGAAAAGAGGCTCGCTGACCGGTCCAACTCGGTCGACCGCGGCGGTCAGCCTTCCGGGGTGTTCCCGGTGCCGGGCACGGGTCCGCCGAACTGCCGACGGAAGGAACCGAGCAGGTGGTCGAGGCCCCAGAGGAACTGGTCCCGGGTGCCGGTCGAGCCGAGCAGATCGGCCACGGCCTCGGCTGCCAGCAGGTGTCCCCAGAGGTAGACGAACATCGTGCAGATGATCCTGTTCGCGTCCTCCGGTCCGATACCGGCGTCGATGAGCAGATCGTGCAGGAAGCTCGCGTTGCGTACCGCGGAGGGGCTGCCGGCCATCTGCCGACCCATGTGTGCCGCGAGCCCCGGGTAGGCGGCGGCAACGTCATGCGCGCTGGTGAAGCAGCGCCCTAGGCGGTCGGCCCAGTCGCCGGTCTCGGGGCCTGGAAGGTCGATGCGGCCGAGCGCGTCGTCAACGACGCGCTCGACGATGAGATTCTTGGTGGGGAAGCGTCGGTAGATCGCGGGGGCCGTAACGCCGAGCTCCGCGCACAGGGGTCGGACCGTGAGATGGTCGAGCCCGTCGCGCCGAGCGATCGTGTCGGCCGCCGCGATGATCTGCTCGCGGGTGACCGCCCGGGGACGCATAGCGTCCTTTCTACCCGCCGCGAGACGGTGGTTCTACCTGGCGCGAGGTCCTGACAGTGGCCCGCCGCCGCGGACCCCTGGATCGGGTGGAGGCGGTTCCGAGGGCATGTCCGGCACGGGCCTGGCGTCGTACCGGTCCGGGACGAACAGCCCTCGTCCCGTCGGCCGCGCCGGCCGAAGGTAGAGGTACGGCCCGCCGTAGGAGGCCGGGACGAGAGAGGAGGAGATCATGATGATGGTCTGGGGTGGGTACAACTGGGGTTGGGGTAGTTGGCTGCTGATGACGTTCAGCATGGTCGTGGTCTGGGGGCTGCTCATCGGGGCGCTGATCGCCCTGCTGCGCGCCGGTCTCGACCGGCGATCGGGGACGTTGGCCGGACGGCCTGTCAACGGGTCGGCCCAGCGGATCCTGGCTGAGGGCTACGCCCACAGTGACCTCGACAAGGGCCGCGGTGACCTCGGCGAGGAGGGGTACCCTCACCCGGGCGCGCCGYGGGACCGGCGCAACCCGACCGGTCTCGCCAAGGTCGGTTGAGCACATTCTGGAGGTCAGAGTCACCGCAGGTTCTGGTGCCCCGCCCGGCCGCCCGCGACATCTCGGGAACCATTCTGGGAAGGGAACGCGGACCTACTGGGCACCGGCGAGTCTGGGTGCGCCGGCCCGGGGCAGGCACCGCGCTCCACCATCACTATCAGACTGGCATGTCCGCCGCCGCTCGGCGAATTCCGGCACTGCGCGTCCGGGGCTCAGGAAGGCCCAAAGCGAAGAATGAACCAGTCGGCGGCCTCGCAGGCCACTCTKTGGAGCTCTAATGCTTTCCTGACTCCGACGCTTTCGTTGAGGCCGTGGGCGATCCTGTTCCGCCGATCGACTAACGTGGCCAGCTCGYGGCGCAGCCGACCGTCGTCCGCGTCGAGCAGTGCGCTCAGCTCCTGGCGCAGGCCTTGGTCGAAGCGCCCGGCCAGGGTCTCGAGCGCCGCAGGCGTCGGGTTCTGCGTCCGCTCCAACCAGCCAAGCGAGAAGTTCCTGACGTGGCCGTAGGACAGCCTGCTGGTGTAGGCGCGGAATGTCCCCGCCACGGTCTGCTCCAGATATCCGCAGCTTCGGATCACCAGTAGTCGCGCAAGCCAGGAAACGACCTCCTGATTATCCGCAACTCTTGCCTGATCTTGTACCAGTGCAGCTAGCTCGGACAGGCGGTCTAAAATAATTCTGGTCTCAGTCGGCGGCCAGGTCTCGGCGCGTTCTCGCCTGCTCATGTCAGATGCGGGAGAAAGCTCTCGTTGCCAGCGCCAGGCGCATCCGCACACTCTCCTCGTCGGCCGTTGCGCGCGTGGTCACGTAATCCAGGTCGGGTTCGTTGAGGAGCGCGTCGATGGCGCGGCTGACCTCAGCTGCGGTCGGTTCGCTACCGGCATCAAGCCTACGGGCCAATCCTACCAAAAGCGCCTCGGTGAGAGCCGCATTGAGCTGACGCCCCCGGCCGCGAATGGYGCTTCTTCCGGCCTCCTCCAACACAAGCTGTGCTGCCCTGTCGAATCGTTTTTCGATCAACTCGGCGTCCAGTTCGTTCAGTCGGCGGTGAGCGCCAACAAAATCGTTCAGGTATTTCTTGAGGGGGCGCTTATAGCTACCCGGTGACACGTAGAGGGCGATGAATCTGAGCACGATCTCCTGATCGCGTAGCCGTGGTGATGGCGGCCMGTAGAGAGCGCGCCACGCCGGGTTTTCGTTCAGAGCGGTGAGGAACTTGATGAACTCGCCTGCATAGAGCGCCACGCGAATCTCGTGCGGCGTGAGCTGCGTACCGCCCGAGTTCAGCCGCTCGAAGATCTGATAAACGCCGTCGAGTGACTCGCGGGTGCCGTCGGTTTTGACTATTGTCGCCTGGATGAAGGTATTGTCGAGCGTGCGACGCTGTTCGGGTGAAAAAGTTTGATAGGTCAGCCCCTGGAATCTGGCGGCCACGTTCTGAAGTGCGAACTCGCGCCCGTTGATGCTGCCATTATAGAAGAGGCTCAGGGTCTTTATCCGCTGCTGTCCATCAAGAACGAGATAGCGGCGGTCCTGTTGTTGGACAAGGAATATACCCGGAATGGGGTATCCGAGCAGTAGGGACTCGATGAAACGGTCCATCTGCGAACGCTTCCAAACGAACTCGCGCTGGAAGCCGGCTGTCTCGATGYCGGGATCATCATTGCCAAAGGACGGCACTATTATGTCGCCCCGATCGTGCCGACGGACCAGACCCTCGACGTCGAAGTCGGTGYCGCTGTAGCTGATCTGCGGAGGGTCGGGGTCCACCTCCTGAAGCTCGGCCCTGTCGTCGTCGCGCAGGTCCTCGGAGTCGCTGTCGTTGCCAGCTTGCTCAGCCAGCTCGGTCACCCCCTCGGAAAGCCGTGCGACATGGTGCCGAGTCAGTAAGAACTCAGGGCAGGCCGCCAAGTGGGACCGTCCAGCGCGGGTGGCGGGAGCCTTCGCCGAGTCGACCAGCCCACGTGGCCAAGCTGTCGCACAGGATACCACCATCGACACACTGGCGAAGTCGTGGCACCTCAGGGTCGATCCGACGGAGCCGCGTAGGCCGGCTCGGTTCGAACCTGCTGGTCAGATCTGCTCAGGGCGGCTTGGCCCAGAATGGTCATCGGGTGCGACCACAGGAGCGATTCGTGGCGTTCTCCTGAATGTGGCGCAGGCGGATGGCATGCTGTGGAGATGGGGGTGATTTGCCGTTGTGATCTCACGGGATCGGCGGGGAAGCGGCTTGGTYCAGTTGCGGCCGACCGAACGCCGTCGCGCATCCAAGGTCCGCGGGGTTTGATGATGCAGGTCGCTACCGTAGTCAACTCCAAGGGCGGTGTCGGGAAGACGACTCTGACGGCCAACGTCGGTGCGGAGCTTGCGCGTCGAGGACGTCGTGTTCTCCTGCTCGACCTGGACTTTCAGGCCAGCCTGACGCACTCCTTCTATCGGCCGGCGGACGTCGAGCGACAGATTGACCGGCGAACCGTCGCGGACTGGTACATGGCAGCTGGTCGTCGAGGGGCTGGGCCAGACCTCATGCGGTACGTCTCCTGGCCGCAGGAAGTTCGGGCGCATACCAGGAGAAACGGCGGTGAGCTTGCAATTGTGGCTTCCGCCCCGAAGCTTGAGGGCGTTGCTGCCAGGCTCGGTGTAGAACTCGGTGACCCCAGTTCACGCCGCTATCAGGATCGTCACCGCCGAGTAGTGATGCGACTGGCCGATGGCCTACGGCTGCTCCGCCGTGAGGGATTCGACTACGTGCTTATCGACTKCCGGCCGGATTTTGAGATACTCACTCGATCTGCGATCGTGGCCAGCGAAGGGGTTCTGGTCCCTGCGCAGCCGGAGAKGCTGGCTACCTTCGGTATCCGTCATCTGACCGAAAGACTTACCGACTTCAAGAAGAATAACTTCGAGATCCTTGGATGGTCTCCCTCCGGCGAGAACCGAGTGGAAGACCTGGCGCCTGCCTTTCTAGGTGTTGTGTTCACTCGAGTAAGGCATGGGGGTGGGGGGCCCGGACCCACCCCCTCGAGCCAGCGGGTTATCGACGAGGTTCGCCGCCTCTTCCCTACATTTACTGCGATGATGCGCGAGAGCCTGGATTTCCAGACGGGTGTCGACAGGCTCCTGCCAGCGGTGTTCGGACTACGTCCCGACATAGCAACAGAAATCCGTGCTTTAGTTGACGAATTCGAGAGCAGGATTGGACCGTGAGCTGATGGCTGAAGGCATGACGGCCGTCCTCGCAGTGCTGGAGAGGGTCTCGGCGCTCATCCGGAGTTTCGATGATCAGACCGTGGTTGAGCTAGCTGCTGGCCGGCTCGTCCTCACGGTGCAGCGAGCGCCTGACCGGCCGGTCCTCGGCGCCGACGTAGTCGGGGAACGGACCACCAGTCCGCCGGCGCCCGAAAGCGTGCCGCGGGGGAGGGTCGGCACGATCAAGGACGGATCGACAGTCGTGGCTGGTCAACCTGACTCCGCGTCCGTACGCCAACGCCTCGATGAGATGGGTAGCCGCGAGGAGGCGCACATGTTCCTTGAGGGKATCGCCAGGAACAAGCAGATCCTCCAGCGGATCGGCCGAGATCTCGGAGTTCGGGTGAGTCTGGGGCGCCGACGTGACGAAATGATTGACATGATCGTCAACTCCGCGGTGGGAGTCCGCCTCGACCAGGATGGTATCGGCAGGCGGGTCACGTCCTTGTGATTGGCCAACGCCCAATGGCCGTAGGTTAAGTGATCCCTTGGAGGTTTGAGGGAGGGTTGGTCACCGGAAATCGAGGCAGTGAAGTTCGAGACGGCGGGTGACGCGCCGGGTGGGTGGATCGTCGGTTGTGCGGCGGGGGTAGTCGCTGTGCCGGCGGGTCTTGCGGGGTGCGGTGCGGTCGGGGCGGTCAYGGATGGCCAGGCGCGGGTCGCAGATCTCAAGGAGGAACGCGAGGAGTGCCTGTTCAGGGGGGGAAAGCCGCGGTCCCGATGGAATCGGACGCGGCGGTGAGGGCCCGACGGAAACTGATCCTGTCGGGTGGGGTGCCGGTGGTGTCGGCAGCGACGCCGATGAGGCGGGCGAGTGCCTGGTGGACGGCGAACAGGGCCCACATCTCCTGGGCGACGCCTTCGGGGTCCTTGCTGCGCAGGACGGGTCGGCCTTCACCGAGATCGGTCTTGTGGTGGCCGATCACGGTCTCGCATCCCMACCTGGTCGGGTAGGCGCGGGCCAGGTCGAGCATGGACCATTCCTCGGGGTCGAGCAGGTCGGTGACCAGACAGAACAGCTCTGAGCTGCTCTCGTCGCCGCCGGCGGTGGTGGAGTGCACGGTGTACTCGATCACCCGCATCGTCAGTGGTGGTCCCTCGCTTCCGCGGGGAGGTGTCAGCTCGGCGAGGTAGCTGCCATCGTCGAGGACGTGGACCGGGGCCAGCGTGAAGGTCGCCTTCGCCCGCCACAGCAGGTGCGCCCCGGTCGCCAGGACCTCGCCGGCGAGCCGGTGGGACAGGAAGTTACGGTCCGCCAACGTGAGCATGCCCGGGCCCAGCTGCCCCAGCAGGTCACGGGCCAGCGCCGGCTCGCCGGTGTTCCACGGGCCGAACGACGCCCCCAGCAGGGCACCGGTGGCGGCCTCGGCGGCGATGACCCAGCGAACCTTCGGGAACGGCGCCGGCCCACCGGCGTTCGACGGCCCGGGGAAGAACGCCCGGTTGGCCTGCGTGTCCGGCAGATCGCAGGTCGACCCGTCGATCTGCACCAGCCGCAGGCCGTGCAGGAACACCCCGGCCTGGCCCTCGACACCGACCGGCCCCGCGGCGTGCTCGAACAGCATCCGCACCGGATCCGACCCGATCCGTGCCCGCGCCTCGCCCAGCGACGGGCTTGCCGGCAGCGACCAACCCGCCCCACCCGCCCCACCCGCGGCCAACACAGCCGCCCGGCGCTGGAAGTGCAGCCCGCTGGTCAACCGGGCCAGCACCTGCACATAGCCACAGTTCCGGCCCCGGAACAGCCACAACGCCAACACGAAGTACACCACCAGCCACGACGGCAACAGCCGGCGGCGAACCTCCGCGGTGTCGGTCACCGCCAACACCCGGTCCACCAGCTCCGGTGGGTACACCCGCGTCAACACACCCACCGTCACCCGGTCCGGCAACCAGCCCTCCGGCGACAGCCCCTCACTCCCGTCATGCCCCACCAGCCAAGCCTACCCCACGACGATCACTTAACCTACGGCCATTGGGCCCTGGCCACCTTCCTCCCCGAGATCTCGYAACCCGCGACGTTCGTCCGGGACCGCCCCGACCGCGCCAGTCCCCGCAAAACCAAGAAAACCGGCGACTTCCCTGCCCGAAAACTCGGCGAACCCGCCGTGGTCACCGTCACCCGCCGCATCGAACTTCACTGCCTCGAACCACGACGATCACCTTAAAGCAGCGCTATTGGGTCGACTGGTCCTCCAAGTTTCGGTTGATCCCCCCTTACCCGGGCGACGGAGCGAGCGCCGGAGAAGAGCACCCGGCCGGCGGGTTTAGCCCGGCCGGTCCGCGCCGCGTTCAGCCCATCGAGCAGCCGGGCGCGGGCGGTGGCGACGTCGGCGGCGGACAGGTCGTGGAGGTCGATCCAGGCGCGGGTGCCGGCCAGGCCGAGGTCGAGACCGCGCGGGTCGATGATCATGATGGGGACTACCAGCCGCCGCTGGCCCGATATGTCGGCCGCCCACACTGCCTGCCATTCCACAGGCAGAGGTCAGGTAATCGGCGGACAGCACCCAAGATGTGAGAGCAGGGTCCACCGCG
Source organism: Frankia sp. CcI156 (assembly GCF_001983015.1). Taxonomy (NCBI): domain Bacteria; kingdom Bacillati; phylum Actinomycetota; class Actinomycetes; order Frankiales; family Frankiaceae; genus Frankia; species Frankia sp. CcI156. The sequence continues at coordinate 9,352 of NZ_MOMD01000046.1, read as the reverse complement.
CACCGCACAGCCTCGCATCGAGACCAGGTCCGCCGCGTGACTCCCGCCGTAACGACGGCAACGCGCGCCGTCGGCGGGCTCGCCACCGCCCGAGTGGTGCTCGCCAACAGCCCCGCCGAGATCCAGGTCAGTGTCACGGYTGACGTGCCCCGGCTCTGGCAGGCCAGGTCGCACCTCGGCCCCTCCGAGGCATTTTTCGGGCATCCCGATGAGGCGTACCGGCCGCGGGGTCGGGCACAATCTTCCCAGAGGAGGTGGGCATGCATCCGCTGATCGAGACCAGGCAAGCGGAGATCCAGGGACTCTGCCGTCGGCTCGGCATCCGCCGCCTCGACCTCTTCGGCTCCGCGACCAGCGATGCGTTCGACCTCGACAGCAGCGACGTCGACGTCCTCGTCGAGTTCGACGCCGGCCGCGACGGATTCGACTACTACGGCACCTACTTCGCCCTCAAAGAGGGACTCGAATGCCTGCTGGGCCGTGCCCGCTTTCCAGGCAACCGGCTCAAGCGAGCCCTGTGGGCTTGCGGGTGGGCAGAAGCGCTGCCCTGGTGCCCTCGCCGAGGGTGCGGCGGTGGCAGCGGGCGTGTATGAGGCGGGTTGCGACACGTTCGTCCGGTGTGCCCGCGCCCCAGGCGATCAGCGCGCGCTTGCGGGTCGCCGTGCGGGTCGCCGCGAGCCACTGTTCCCACTCTTCGGGGCTCTGCGGCTCACGGTCGGCGTGCAGGAGCAGGCCCCGACAGACGGGGCAGCGACCATGCTGGACTTGGAGGAGCAGCGCGGACACACGAAGGCGGTCGGCCAGCAGGCGGTTCGAGTGTGGTCGGCGGGTTGCGGGCCGCCGACGTGCAGCCACCGGCTCGCGGCTTGCCAGCTACCGCCCCCGCGACAGCTCATGGTAGATCCCTACCTCGCTGAGGAAGCCGTGCAGGAGGCGTTCGTGATGGCCGCCGACCGATGGCCACGTGACGGCGTCCCCATTAACCCGCACGCCTGGTTGATCACTACGGCGTTGACCACCGGGGTGGTGTCGTCGTCCGGCGCGGCTTCGGCCACGTAGCGGTCGGCGAGCCCCCAGCACATAGGCGCCGAGAGCGTTGAGGCGTATCTCCCAGAGGCTGTCGGCAGCGTCACGCCGTGGCCGTCGAGTTGAGCCGGGATGATCGGAACAGATCAGAGTTCTAGTACGTCCGCCAGAGTCGTCCGGCGGCGCAGATAGCCGGTCAGTCGTTCGTCGCTGCCGGCACCGAGGGCAGCCAGCAGTCGGGTGAGACTGTCGAACGCCTCGGGGCCGAGAGCCGTGCGTAGATCGTCCTCGATGCGGCGGGCCGCGGCGCGGTGGGTGGTGAGGTAGGCCTGGCCGTGCAGGGTGAGCCGCACGGTGTTCTCGCGGCCGCTGGTCTCGGAGGGTGAGACCTCCAGGTAGTCCGACGTGACCAGGCKATTCACGATCTTGGCTGCGCCCTGGCGGGTGATGCCGAGATGCCGTCCTATCTGTGCGACCGTCGCGCCCGACGATCCGGCGCAGAAGCGGAGTACCCGACCGTCCGGGAATTGGCGCTCGAACCCGGCCGCGGCGAGTTGCTCGTCGAGGCGGTTCTGGTAGCCGACCCATGCCCGGCGCAGCAAGCCGCCGAGGGCGCTCCGATTCGCCGGACCAGCGGCGGCATCAGGCGTGGCCGAGGCATCGTCACCCATAGCGACCCCACCCCCAACTGTCAACCATGGTTGTGACTATAGGTCAGTACCTGTCCGCGCCTACGCCGGGTCGATTGACAACCATGGTTGCCGATTTGCGTCGCGTCGTCGATGCTCAGGCCTATGCGTCGGAAAGGTGCTTTCTCAGTCAGGTTCRGCTGGCCCGCGGCGTACGCGGTGCTCGCCGCCGGTCTACTCGCTGCGTGTTCCGTGAGCGGCTCGCCGCCGGCGGGGAGCGCGACCTCGTCGGCCCGGACCGGCCCCTCGTGGGCGGTGACGGCTACCCGGGAGCCGTTGACGACTGCCAGTGGCTCGGCGGTGTCGCATGACACCGAGGTCATGGCACTGGCCAGCCAGGGCGGTCGCCTGTTCGCGGCGACCGACCAGTGGGAGTACCCGGGCGCTCCCGCCGCTGGCCAGATCCTGGTCAAAGACGCGGCGGACGCTCCCTGGCGGGTGTTCGAGCAGACAGGGTCGCTTCGCGTGCAGGCCCTGGACTCGTTCCCCATCCCGGCCGACCAGGGCCTGGGAGCCGGGCACTCGCTGCTCGTCACGCAGGCGGTCGTGAACGGGCGTTCGGAGATCCAGTGGCTGCTCGACGGGGCCGGCTCGTTCGCGCCGGACGACGCGTTCGTCCTGCCGTCAACGGCCGCGGCCGTGCGGTCGTTCGGCGCGCACGAGTCGGCTGGCGTGTGGTCCGTGTACGCCGGCGCCGAACCAACCGGGATCCTGCGCGCGACGTGGTCGCCGATCCGGCACACGCTGGTGTTCGACCCGGTATCGGAGCTGACGGCCCCGCCTCCCAACTCACCCGGGCTGAAGACCCAGAAGGTGACCGGGTTCGCCGACTGTGGCGGCGCGCTCTACGTCACGATCAACACGACGCTCTATCGCCGCAACGACGGGGCAGTCCAGCCGGGAACCGCCCGCTGGGCCGCCGTCTATCAGGAGCCACCGGTAGGCGCCCGCAACAGTGGGCTGCGGGGGCTGACCTGTGTCACCCACGACGGCGCGCCAGCACTGCTGACCTCCACCGAGGGCGATGGTGATGCCTTCCGGTTCGACCACCTACCCGCGGGACAGGTCGGCGGCCCTGCACCCGGGCCCGGGCAGGCCGCGGCCGGTCTGTCGCCGGCGCTGGAATTCGACCCGGGTCCCGCGTTGCGCCAACTGCTGGCGGAGCAGGGGACGACRGTGCCGGCGACCGGCAACGGCTCGATCGACTACGTGATCGCCGCCTACAACAACTTCGAGACGATCGACGCCGACGGGGCCTCCCGCCAGTTCTTCGGCGTCGAGCATGCCTACGCCGGCGGTTGCCCGCCGAGCAGGACGTGCGGCCCGACGGCATCGCGCGCGGCGACTTTCGACGCCCAGGCCGTCTTCGCCGTCAGAACCGACACGGGCGGCACGCCGTCCTACGTGCTACGCGCCCTGGACGGGCCTGACTTCACCCCTGCCGGCCCGGTCGGCAAGCCGATCAGGTCCGGGCAGGCGTTCGTTGCGATCAGAACCATCAAGCGGTCGCCCTTCGACGCCGGCCGTATCTACTTCGCCGGCTATGACGCCAATTTCTATCCCGCCGACGGGACCGCCTGGGCCGCAAGCGCGCCGCTGACCGCCGTCGACGCCAGCATGAACGGAGAACGATCATGAAACTGTGGCGACGAGAGCACCACGACTCCGCTTCCCGACGCCGTCCCCGCTCTCGGCGGCGGCTGGTGGCGGCCACGGCCACGGCCACGGCCTCGCTGGCGCTGGCGGCGGGCGCCTGCGGCGGTTCGGCCGCGCCGGCCACAACGGCGAGCGCGGCCCGCCCGAACATCGTCTTCATCCTCACGGACGACCTGTCCTGGAACCTGGTCACCGACCAGATCGCGCCGCACATCACCGCCCTGGAAAGGCAGGGCGAGACGTTCGACCACTACTTCGTGACCGACTCGCTGTGCTGCCCGTCCCGGTCGTCGATCTTCACCGGCCTCCTCCCTCACGACACCAAGGTCGAGACCAACCTRTCCCCTGACGGCGGCTACGGGAAGTTCCAACAGGAGGGCCTCGCCGGCAGGACCTTCGCCGTCGCGCTGCAGGCGGCGGGATACCAGACCTCGATGCTCGGCAAGTACCTCAATGGCTACGGCGACCCCACCATCACCCCGACCACCGGACCCGTCCCGCGCGGCTGGTCCGACTGGCACGTCAGCAACACCACCGGCTACGCGGAGCTCAACTTCGACCAGAACGACAACGGCGTCGTGCGCCACTACGCCGGCCAGGACAACTACGGCGTGGACGTGCTCAACGCCGACGCCCAGGCGTTCATCCGACGCTCGGCCGGGAAGCCGTTCGCCCTGGAGGTGGCTACCTACGCCCCCCACCAGCCGTACACACCGGCGCCGCGCAACGCGGACGACTTCCCCGGCCTGACCGAGCCACGCGACCCGTCCTTCAACACCAACAACACCGACGCACCGGCCTGGCTCGGCCAACGCGCCCCTCTCGCCCCGTCAGTGCTCACGAACCTGGACCAGGCCTACCGCGAGCGTGCCCAGGCCGTCGAGTCCGTCGACAAACTGGTAGGCGACACGGAGGCGACGCTCGCCGCCGAGCACCTGCTCGACAACACCTACTTCGTCTTCARCTCCGACAACGGCTACCACCTCGGCCAGCACCGCCTCGTCAGAGGCAAGCAGACCGCCTTCGACACCGACATCCGCGTGCCCCTGATCGTCACCGGGCCCGGCGTCCCCCACGGCCGGGTGATCTCCCAGGTCGCTCAGAACGTCGACCTTTACCCCACCTTCACCGACCTCGCCGGCGCCACCCCGGCCAGGCCCGTTGACGGGCGCAGTCTCGTCCCGCTGCTGCGCCCCGCGACGGAGCCGCCATCCTGGCGCACGATCGCGCTCGTCGAACACTTCGGCCAGGCGAGCGACCCCGCCGACCCCGACCACGAACCCGGCGGCAGCAACCCGACGACCTACGAGGCGATCCGGATCTCAGCGCCACACCTCGCGCACTTCGACGGGCCAGTCGAAGCGGTCTACGTGGAGTACAACGACTCCAAACACGAGATCGAGTACTACGACATCACGAAAGACCCCTACGAGATCAACAACGTCGCGGGCGCGCTCACCGGGGCGCAGCGCGCCGAACTACACACGGTCCTTGCCGGCCTCGGAAACTGCCACACCCAGGCCGCCTGMGCCGCCGCCGGTCTGCCGATATGACAACGGCCACTCCCGACCTGGATCTCGTCCCGGCTGGGCGAAGTCGAGCCTGGCCAGCAAGCCCGACGGCAGCACCGCACGCAACTGCGACGCCGCGTTCGACGGCGTCCCCAGGATCCGGCGGCACACCGCGTCATGAGGCGGGGACGAACACGACATGACAACACCCTACCGATACCCACCGGAGCACCCACTCCACCACGACAGTCAAGCACCGGCCCTGACCACTGCCCCGTCGCTCCTCACGACCACCCGCGGCTGAAACGGAACGCTCGACCAGGCCGGTCAGCTACGGCATCAGGCTGGCGGCGACCGTGCCCCCAACTCCGAGCAGGCCTCTCGTGCCCCGGCATCCGCCTCACCGACGATCGACAGGGGCTCGCGCAGGCGCTTCCACTTCAGCCCGGTCGCGATCGCCTCGACGCCACGGACCGCGCCGGTCGTGTCGCTGTTCCCATGGACGTAAAGGGCGTACGGACGACCCACAGTCGCTTCCAAGACCGGGTAATAGATCTGGTCGCAGCACCCTCGCCAAGGTAGGGGTCGGTGAACCGTCACGGGCCACCTCCTCGGGTCAGTGTCCGTTCGTGCTGAACCGTTCGGTCGCCTCGATGATGGCGTTCTGGGTCGCGGGGCTGCCCGTGTGGCCTGCATTGTCGATGATCTTCAKTTCCGCGTCGGGCCATGCCTTGGCGAGATCCCAGGCGGTCTTGAGCGGGCTGGCAAGGTCAAGTCGGCCGTGGATCAACACCGAGGGAATCCCGGCCAGCCGGTGAGCGTCGCGTAGCAACTGCCCGTCCTCCAGCCAGGCGTTGTTTGCAAAGTAGTGCGTGCAGATGCGGACGAAGGCCACGAGCGCATCGTCGGGTTTGCTGCTGTACTGGCCTGGCGCCCCAAGCGCTTCGTGCGCGATGACGGCGTCTTCCCAGGCGCACCAGGCCCGCGCCGCGGTGATTCTTATCGCCTCGTCGGGGCTGCCCAACAGCCGGTTGTAGGCAGCAACGAGACTGCCGTCCCAGTCGTCCTTCGGCACGGCGTCGCGGAACGCTTCCCAGGCGGCTGGCAGCAGGCGCCCGACGCCGCGGTAGAGCCAGTCGATTTCTTCGGGCCGGGTCATGGTGACTCCGACGATGATGATCTCGGAGACCCGTTCAGGGTAGCGCTCGGCGTAGGCGAGTATCAGCGTCGAGCCCCATGAGCTGCCGTAAAAGAGCCACCGGTCGATGCCGAGATGTTCGCGGAGCCTCTCCATGTCGGCGATCAGGTGCCGGGTGGTGTTGTGTTCCAGGCTGACGGTCGCGTCGCTGGCGTGCGGTCGGCTCTGRCCGCAGCCACGCTGGTCGAACAGGATGATCCGGTAGACGTCCGGATCAAACATCCTGCGGCTGCCGCGGCGCCCGCCGCTGCCGGGACCTCCGTGCACCCACAACGCCGGCTTGCCGTCTGGGTTGYCGCTGGTTTCCCAATAGATCTGGTTGTCCTCGCCTACATCGAGGAAGCCGTGCGCGTATGGCTCGATAGGCCGGTACGGCTGCCCCATCTGATGCTCCCTCCGATGCATCGCGCTCGCCGGCCAACTCCGCCAGGTACGCGTCGGCCTCGGYCTCCAGCGCGTCGGCCAGCATCCGTCGCGCGCTCTCGCACACGATCTTCGATCGGCGAGGGTGCCGCCGAGTCACCGTCTTCCGCAACCGGCTGCGACTACCGTCAGCACGGGCATACCCTTCCCGACTGACGCGGCAACGTCGGCCTGTTTGAGGACCTGAACCGCGATCACCGGAAGGGTACACGCTCCCGGCTGACCCACAGACCTCAACCATCGCTCTCGTCGCCTGGCGCGATACCGTACGAATCGGGCAGACCCCGCTTCCGGTCGAGGCCGTGGGTCCACTCGGTGCGGCGTAGGGTCGGGCACAATGTCCCCGGAGGAGGTGGGCATGCATCCGTTGATCGAGGCTAGGCGGGCGGAGATCCAGGGACTCTGCCGTCGGCTCGGCATCCGCCGCCTCGACCTCTTCGGCTCCGCGACCAGCGATGCGTTTGACCTCGACAGCAGCGACGTCGACGTCCTCGTCGAGTTCGACGCCGGCCGCGACGGATTCGACTACTACGGCACCTACTTCGCCCTCAAGGAGGGGCTCGAGCGCCTKCTGGGCCGCGCCGTCGACGTAGTCAGCGTCACCGCCATCCGCAACCCCTACTTCCGCGACCAGGTCATGCGCACCAGGCAGCCCCTGTATGCCGCCTGACCCACGCAAGTACCTCTGGGATGCCGCGAACGCGGCCGAACTCGTCCGGGATTTTGCCCACGGCCAGACCTTCGCCGACTATCAGGCGAACGCGATGCTCCGCGCCGCCGTCGAACGCGAGTTCGAGATCATCGGAGAGGCCCTCAACCAACTCTCCAAGGTCGCCCCCGACCTCGCCGCCGCGATCCCCGAGCTCCCTCGAATAGTCGCTTTCCGGAACATCCTCATCCACGGCTACGCCACCGTCGACGACGCCCTCGTCTGGCAGGTACTCCAGGAGAAACTCCCCGAGCTCGAACAAGTGGTCCGCAGAATGCTGGCGGAAGACTGACCCGGCTGCACCGAGGTCGGCCCACCGCCAGGTGAAGCGGCCGCTGCTGCGGAGGCCGGTCTTGGGGTCAGCTGCGACCCAGATACTCACTTTGTGTGTCCGTACAAGCACCCCGGCTTACGCCAGCCTCTGGTCGCAGCACCCTCGCTAAGTGGTTGAGCCTGGAAGTCCTTTGGGGGTGCAGTGATTCAGCTGGGTTCGGCGGGGAGGTGGATGGTGCAGGCGGTGTCGAGGGCGTCCTGGGGGCTCCCGTCGGTGAAACCCCGGTGATCAGCCGAACGGGAGACCGGAAATCGGTTCTCATGCTCTCCGCGGTCAGCGCCCAGGGAAAGCTTCATTTCATGCTCCAGCAGGGCGGGTCCGTCGACTCCAAGGTCTTCATAGAATTCTGCCGGAAGCTGCTCCAAGACGACGGTGGAAAGGTCTTCCTCATCGTCGACAACGTCAGTTACCACGATTCGAAGGCTGTCCGTCGGTTCGTCGCAGGAACAGACGGTAGGCTCCGGATTTTCTTTCTCTCGCCTTATGCCCCCGACACCAACCCGGACGAGTGGGTCTGGAACAACGTGAAGACCGCACAGATCGGCCGAAAAATGATGGGTGTAGATCCTTCAGAGTGAGATCGTTGGCTGGATGATCTCGGTTCCCTGGGTTTGGGTTGATCGTGAAAGGGCTCCTTGCCACTACGTTCGCGGGTGTCGAAGCCAGAACGTGACGTGAGCAAGGAGCCTGGGTGTCAGGGTATGAGGTTGGCTCGGAGAGGGTGTCGGCGGGTGCGTTCGCCGGGTCGGACGAGCTGTACGGGGCGTTGCGGGCGGGGCTTGCGGGGGCGGAGACCGCGGGCCTGACCCATGAGGGTCTTGAGGTGTGGTTGGAGGGCCGGGGCCGGGAGCTGCTGCGGTCGCTGTTCCAGGACCATCTTGATCTGCGGTCGGCGCGGGAGGTGCGGCTGGCCGAACCGCCGGCGGGGGTGGACGGGGTGGTCCGTACCCGGGTGGAGAAGGCGCATCGGCGGGCGCTGTCGACGGTGTTCGGCCGGGTGGCGGTGAGCAGGCTGGCCTATCGGGCGCCGGGGCGGCCAACCTGCACCCGGCGGACGGGGTGTTGAACCTGCCGGTGGGGCTGCACTCGCACGGGCTGCGCCGGCTGGTGGCGCTGGAGGCCGCGCGGGGGTCGTTCGACGCCGCGGTCGCCGCGGTCGCCCGGGCGACCGGGGTGAGGGTCGGTAAGCGCCAGCTTGTCGAGCTGGCCCGGTCGGTGGCGGTCGACGTGGCCGGTTTCTACACGGCCCCGGTGTGCGGGCCGGTGCCCGACGGGCTGCTGTTGGTGTTGCAGTTCGACGGGAAAGGTGTGGTGATGCGGCCGGAGGGGCTGCGCCCGGCCACCGCGAAGGCGGCCGCCGCGGGGCGGAAGCTGGCGACACGGCTGTCGCCCGGGGAGAAGAACGGGCGGAAACGGATGGCGGAGTTGGCCGCGGTCCACGACGTCGTCCCGGTCGTGCGTACCCCGGCTGACGTGCTGCCCCCGCCCGGGGTGACCGGGCCCGACGGGCCGAAGGCCACCGGAAAGTGGGTGACGGCCTCGGTCGTCGACGACATCGCCACGGTGGTGGCGGCCGGGTTCGACGAGGCCGAACGGCGCGACCCGACCCACGCCCGGACCTGGATCGTGCTCGTCGACGGCAACAACACCCAGCTCGACGCCGTCACCGCCGAGGCGGCCCACCGCGGCGTCGTCGTCCACATCGTCGTCGATCTCATCCACGTCCTGGAATACCTGTGGAAGGCCGCCTGGTCGTTTTTCACCACCGGGGACCCCGACGCCGAGGCCTGGGTCACCGACAAGGCC